>JAGQPV010000423.1 GCA_020426545.1 Planctomycetaceae bacterium | reverse complement strand
GTACCAGTTCCAGTAGCTGTCCCAGTAGCGAGGGCTGGCCTGAATTCCCCGATCTCTGATGTCAGCGATCGCCTCCGCCTGGGCCTTGGCCTGTGTTCGGATCTGTGTCTGTGCCTGAGCAGCATCGGGGGTGGCGAATGCCAGTCCCACTGCGAATGTCAGAGCCACACGAATAGTCAAATGCATCTGTCGTTCTCCTCGCGATCCCTGCAGCTGGTGCCGGGCACAGAGTGGGCCGGAATTCCCGGTTGACTTCCTCCGCGCGGGTCAGCCTCTGGTAAGGGCTGACACTGGGAGATGATGAATCGGGCTTCCGAGCGGGCACTCAGCGCCAGCGCAGCTGCAGCGGACCGATGTTGATTCGATTGTCATAACCGTGGCGATAGGCGCTGCCGTAGCTGCCCCGGTACCCGGTTCCGTAATAGCCGGTCCCGAAATACCCCGTGTTGTAACGGCCCCGGTCGTAATCACGGTACCCGCGGCGACCGTCATAATCCCGGTACCGCGAGTCGTTGCGGTCCCGCCAGCCGTCGCGGTCATAGCGGCCATCATGTCGGCCATCGCGCCAGTCATTCCGGCTTCGGTGCGAGCGATGGTGGTAGTAAGGGCGATACGAGTTGTCGTACCAGTTCCAGTAGCCGTTCCAGTAACGGTCATTCGCCTGTGCGTCGTTGGCAGCCGGGCCGGTCAGAGTCAGTCCGGCGGCCGCGACGGCAGTACAGAGAATTGCGTTCAACCTGATGGTCATCGTTCTGTTCCTGTTTTGTCTCCTGAAACCGGCCCCCCGCGAAGAGGGCCGGTCGTGTGCTGTTGATCGCTGTCGCGGCAGGGCGCGGTGCAGCGGGAATCACTCGTCGTTCGGCGTAGCGTCCAGCTGGGCCTTTTCGCCCCGCAGCTGGCGGATTTCCTTCCGCAGCTGCTGCACCTCGTCCCGCAGTTCATACAGGACCTGCTCGATCCGCTGATGCTGCGTGGCGAGATGGCGGTGCTGTTCCAGCATCATCGCGTGTTCGGGAATATGCTGACGGAAGTCGAAGCTGGAATTGTTCATCTGCTCCGAACCCGGGGGGAACTGGTTGGCGTCGAAGAAGTCTCCCCGCCGTCCCAGCCGCACCTGAACGATACGCAGTTCACTTTCTGCCTCATCTGCCGACTCACTGTCCCGCACGCTGAAGGTGACGGTCTGCCCGGCTTCAAATTCGCTGATGGCTTTGGAAAGTTCCTCGGCGGAGTTCACAGCTTTGTTATCCACCTGCACGATGATGTCGCCACTCCGCAGATCGGCACGGGCGGCCGGACCACTGGGATAGGCATGGGCGATCCGCACGCCTTTCTGGTTCTCATCCGCGGTATCGGCCAGCATGACGCCCAGCCAGGCCTGATCGTTGGCGGTGCGGGTATTCTCCTGACCGGCCGCATCACCGGGACGGAAACCAGCCTGATGCTCCTCGGCGAACGAGGCGGAGAGTGTCTGCCGCCGGCCTTCGCGCCAGACGACGATTTCGGCTTCTTTGCCGAAACCCACGCCCGTCAGCGTCTCCCGCAAGTTGTCCGGGCTGGAAATCTGATTGCCTTCGATGGTGAGGATGTAGTCACCACGTTGGATGCCGGCCTGGTCGGCGGCACTCCCCCGGCGAATCTCTTCCACAAACACACCCTGGGTGGGGCTGGGCCGCAGCCGCACACCCAGCTGAGGAACCCGGGCCGTCTGGTCTGAATCAGAGAAACGGGAAAGCTGCTGCTGTTCCCGGCTCAGGGGTTCGTTGTCATCGCTGGCGCCTGCTGCCGGGCGGGTCGCATCGCGAGCGGTGCCGCTGGCCTCGACGGACTGCAGTTCGTTGTCCTCACCAATGGCGACGCGGATGGTCATTCCGGGCCGCAGATCGTCGAGGCGGGCAGCTTTCCCGTCGATAATCACGCGGACGGCATCGCGGTCGCTGATGCGATGCGTGTGTGCCGTGCCATCCGTCGACATCAGGAAGTCTTCGCCGTTAATTCTGACGAACTGGCCGCTGTGCCTGCTGCTGTCGACCGCCGCGGCGGATCGTTGCGTCTCGACCTCTGTGTTCTGAGCCAGAAGCTGAGCGCCGCTGACAGTCAGCCCGGCGGCTGTCAGTCCGGCCAGTGCTCCACTGAAAAAACGTGTGCGTGTCATCCTGTGCCTCCTCGGTTTAGGTCGCGTGTTCTGCGCGGGGGCCACTCCGCGGCCACCCTTAACGGCGCACTGCCTCAAGCTGCGGACGGAATCGGTCTGTCCTGCAGCTGGCAGATGGAACGGCGAATTTCGATCTCACTTCGCCCACCCAGACCGTACGTTTTCCATCGTCGGGCAGGAATCAGGAGGTCGCGTAGGATGTCATCGGCGATTCCCCCGGACAGCACATCGGACGATGGCCGCGCAGCTGCCTCAGCCTGCCCGGGCCGGGAAGGCGCGGATGGGTTGCCCGATTGCGTGAGGCGGCACATCGCCGTGGGAGGAAGCAGTGGCAGCAGGAGGCGAAGCAGCATCTCTCGCTGTGGGACCGTTGGCCGGACTTCCCGGGCGGCTGCCGGCTGCTGGACGACGGAGCGCGAGCGGCTGCCGGAAGGCGGCCATCAGCCCTTGCGACTGCCGGGTTGAGAATGGAACCTGGCCGGCGCAGACTGGCAGCCTGGGCGCAGTAGCAGCGGTGCCCGGGCGATTATTCTTCCGCCACGCATCGTTCGTAAGCGTCCATTTCGGATGGGCCGCCCAGCACGAGCGACGTTCGCTGATGGATGCTCTCGGGCGGAATATCGAGAATCCGCCGGTGTCCGTCGCTGGCCCGTCCGCCGGCCTGTTCCACAATAAAGGCGACCGGGTTCGCCTCGTACAGCAGACGCAGCTTGCCTTCCGGATTGGCGGCTGTCGGTGGATAAAGGAAAACGCCGCCCTTCAGCAGGGTGCGGTGTACGTCGGCCACCATCGACCCGACATATCGCGAGCCGTAATTCGCGGCGCGAAGTCCATCGAGATACCGCCTGCAGACTGGCGGAAACTTATCGATGTGCGCTTCATTGACCGAGTAGTATTTGCCACGCTCGGGAATGCGGATGTTTTCGTGGCTGAGGACGAACGCACCAATTGCCGGATCCAGCGTGAATCCATGCACGCCATTCCCCGCTGTATAGACCAGCATGGTCGAGGAACCATACAGCACGTAACCCGCGGCGACCTGTCGGCTGCCGGGCTGCAGGACATCACTCATGACATCGGCTTCGCCTTCCTCAACCGGTCGCCGCCTGAGGATGGAGAACGTGGTCCCCACGCTCACATTCACATCGATATTCGAGGATCCATCGAGCGGATCGAACACGACGACGTAGGAGTATTCCGGGCGGGGGTTGTCTCCATCCACCAGCTGGGGGTGCTCGTTCTCCTCGGACGCCAGTACGGCGACGTTCTCCCGCACGGCCAGGCAGTGCATCAGCACCTGATTGGCGTAGATATCCAGCTTCTGCTGAATCTCGCCCTGAATGTTCTGTCCGCCACCGGCGCCGGATTCGTCCATCAGTCCGGCCCGGCGGACACGGGCGCTGATCATCTTGGCGGCCAGTGTGATGCCGGAGAGCAGCCAGGAAAACTCGCCGGAAACGCCGGGGAAACGGGTCTGTTCCAGCAGAATGTGCTGCTGCACCGTCAGAATGGGCCGCTCGGCGGCGAAAGCCGGGGCTTCATCGGGCGCGTGATCGGGATCCTGCGGTGCTGCGTTCGACATGCTGCTGATCCTGGTGAGAAGTGATTGAACCTGCTGAGTGAATCTGGTTCGCTACCTGCCGGGCCTGTCCACAACGCCGGGGATCGCCCGGTCGGCCGGTCAGGCCATCATGCGGACTGTTCCGGCGTGGCAGATTCCAGAGTACGGGTGCAGTCGATGAGGAGCCACAGCGATGCACAGGTGACATACACCACGCCGATGAGTACGAACAGAGCCTGCCAGCCAGCGGCGTCCGGCTGCTCGCCCGAGCTGAAGGACATGATGACCCAGCCGATGGTCGGCCCGGCGATGGCTCCGCCGATGGAGCCTACCGTGTTGATGCTGGCGAACACCGAGGCCGGGTTCCGTCCGCCGATGTCGGTCACGGCTCCCCAGGAAGCGGGCAGGCCCCAGTCGGCGAAGAACTTCGTCAGCCCCAGCAGAAGGACAATCATCAGCGGATTGTTCTGCTGCAGGCTGAGATAAATGATAAACATGGCCGTGAACTTGCCGCAGAATCCCAGGGTACTGCGGGCCAGCCGGGGACGGCCGGTGCGAATCAGAATCCAGCTCTGGGCATAACCGCTGAAGACACCGCCCATGGCTCCGCCGGCCAGAGGAATGGCCGTCATCCAGCCTGCCGATTTCACATCCACTTCTTTTTCCAGCAGCAGATACATCGGGACCCAGGAGACAAACAGCTGATCGGCGAAGGTGCTCAGAAAGCAGCGGGCCATCAGCAGCAGTACGGTGGGATGCTTCAGCAGTTTCGACCAGGAGACCCGGCTGCGGCTGGCCTGCCTGGCATCCGGATCGGAACCGATAATCAGATCGGCCTCTGCCTGGTTGGACCGGGGATGTGCAGCCGGGCTGTTACGGAACAGCAGCAGAAACAGCAGGCCCACCAGCAGGCCGAACCCGGTGAGTACGCCGATTGCCGCTCGCCAGGACAGCTCCAGCCAGCCCATGAGGACCGTGCCCAGCAGCACGGTCGACATGGCACCGCCCATGCGTCCGGCGAAGGTGGCCATCCAGGCCTGGGCCGACGTGCGGAATCCGACAGGAAACCAGTTCTTGGTGATCTTGCTCAGATTCGGATAACAGCCGGCCTGAGTGACGCCGAACATCAGCCGGCAGGCCCCCATGCTCACCACGGTGGTGGCCAGAGCGGTGGCCCCCAGCGAGAGCGACCAGCCGATAATTGCGACTGTCATCAGCCCGTGCGCACCGAACCAGTCGCCCAGAATGCCCGCGGGGACCTGCCCTGCCCCGTAACTGATGCTGAACGCGCTGTCGAGCCAGCCCAGGGTGACCAGATCCCAGCCGAATTCCTGCCCCAGGTCGGCTTTGAGAAAGCCCCAGGTGTAGCGGTGCAGGTACAGGGTGAAAGACACCACCGAGCCAAGTGCCAGCACCATCCAGCGAACCCCGCTGGGCCGTTCTCCGGAAAGCGAACTGGCCTGCGGCTGGCCCGAATGTTCTGAAGTCTCCGCAGGCGGGGCGAGGTCGCCCGGGGGATCACCTGCGGAGTCAGCCTCTGTGGAATCGCCGGGCGTTGTGGTCACGTGGTGTCTTTCGATTGACGGAATCCGGCCCGCGGTTATTCGGGGGAAACCAGCTCCAGGCGATGCAGGAAGGCAGAGCGCTGTCCCTTCAGCGGCTCCGCTTCCACTTCCAGCAGGATGGACTGTCCGGCAAACCGTCCGATTTCCACGGTCTGCTCCAGCCAGCCTTCAGGGGCCGACTGTTCGTCGATTTTCTGTTCCAGCAGTGTGGCACCACCTGCTCGAACCCGCAGTTGCCATTCACTGTTCTCGGCATGACCAACCGCCAGCCGGAGGAGCAGCTTCT
>JAGQPV010000422.1 GCA_020426545.1 Planctomycetaceae bacterium | reverse complement strand
CTGCAGATGCAGTTGCCAGCGGGGGCATCGGAACTCTGCCCGGGGCCCGGCTCATCAGCGGGCGACGGGCTGGCCGGTGCGTGATGAGCACAGCCGGAGCAGCAGGCTGCAGCGGGAGCTTCCTCAAAGACGTCGAATGCCCCCTCACAGTTCAGAGGGCACAGCACGCCGAGGCACACCGCCAGCAGGATGGAAAGAGTTCCGTGAAGCATGTCTCAAGTTTAGAACCGAAAGTGAGCAGAAGCAACATCGGATTTCCGGAGCCCGCACCCCTGCACCGGCCCGTCTCGAAGATCTCGCCGCTTCCTTTTCAGTTCTGGAACCGACATTTCCTGCCAGCAGACGGTGAACCATGTTCACGGAAATTGCGTTCCCAAATCCGCAGGTAGCTGCAGACAATCTGCTTTCAGCGAAAAATGAGCCAACTCTTATGCGTCGTCCCACTACTCGCCTGTTTATTTTTCTGGCTGCTGTCTTTGTGCTGTCAGTTCGGGTGGCGTGGCAACTGGTCATGTCGCCCTCCGGAATGGAACCGCACCTGACCAGCTGGCGGAATATGGCGGGGGCCGCTGTACCGGGCATCGGCTGGCCGGCCCGTCCTCTGACGGACCGCGAACCGTCCGATCAGGCCCGATTCTGGCTGCGGGAAGTCGAGGGGATCGACGAAACGCGGGCCGACTCTCAACTGGCACTGGGCGCAGCGTGGGTGCTCGACAGTCCGTCGAATGGTTATCTCCAGCACAACATTCGACGGGTGAAACATGAGTTCGCCAGGTGGCTGCCGACCTGGACCTCCTTTGAACTGAACTACGAGGCCATTGCGGCCGGCGAGGCACAGTTCGAAGCCGTCTGCCGGGAGCAGTGCCGGGAACAGATCGAGAAGGCTCTGCGACTGCAGCCGGATGATGTGAACCTGAGGAGACACTTCGCACTGTTGTTGTTTCAGGGCCGCACATTGACTGTCGGGCTGAGACCACGGTGGAACGAATGGCGGAACCTGCTGGACGAAGCCTCCCGCCATGATCCGGACAACGCCCTGTACGATTACCTGGCGGCTGCCTGGCTGTGGGAGAAGGCCGTTACTTATGAAAGACTGGACGGGATAACCATCGACGGGCTGACGGTGCATGACGCCAACTGGCTGGAAGAAGCCAATACGCGAATGCAGGCCGGCCTCGCCCGCCGAGACCTGCAGTTTGGAACAGGAAACGGCCCGGCGATCCTGTCCTTTCTGGAACAATCTTCCTTGCCACGGTCGCAGTATCCTGCGGTGTTCGAAAGCCGGCGCAACCGGGCCAATTCCCTTCTGTTGGCGCTGCTGCGGCTGCACAGCCACGAAATCTCCCTGCAGATACATCGCCGCGAATTCACCCCAGCGCGGCAGACTGCCCGCGATCTGTTGCACCTTGACGAGCAACTGACTCGCGAGGGGAATGGACCCTCTGCCATACACGAGAAGGCATTCCTGCGGGAGTATGCCCTCGGGCGGAGCATTGCGGTTAACGAAGCGGATCCCGAGTTCCCAGCTGGTGAACTGGTCCGGCTGCGGAAGGAACGGGAAGCGGCGAAACTCGAACGCCTGGTCTTGGCCGAGGCAGTCACCAGCCTGATCGAAGACTACCCCCGGGACGAGGAGTCCTGGAACTTCAACCGCGGTGGCAACGCCAGGAACTTCGGGGCAGCCATCACACAACCGGTTGCCGGCTGGATGATGCTGGCAGCGGTCGGAGTCGCCATGTTGCTGCTGTGCCTGCAACTGGTGTTATGGAGCCTGTGGCCAGCATTCCGCAGAGCCGGACCAGTCGTGAAGGGCCTGCCACCATCTTCATGGTATTGGCAGACTGTCGCGTGGATTCTGGGGCCGCTCATCAGCTTTGTTGTACTGGGCCTGTGCCCTGTCGAACTCATTCCCCGTTCGCTTCAGGCCACGGGGCTGAAGTTACTTGTACTGCTGGCCGCGGTCGTACTGGCAGGATACGCACTGCGCTGGCTCTTGCGCCGACTGCAGGTGCCTGGGGGTCAGGCTCTAGCATTGATGGCCGCCTCCACCCTCGCAACGGTTGCCGTGCTCAAACCATCGCAGTCGGTCGATCTGATTCGAGACGCTCTGGCCGGTTGGCCGCTGGCAGCACTGCTGGCTGCCCTCGCCTGTCTCCTGATAGCCAGTTGTGCTGGAGGATGGCAGATTGCCCGGTTTGCGAGGAACAATCACCCTTCCGTCCGACGGCAGATCGCCGTTGCGGCAATCCTGCTGGCGCTGCCATCGTGCCTGGTTTCAGTGCAGATTCAGCTCGACGCACCGATGTCACAATTGTTCGACAAGGTGGTTCCCGTGCCGTTTGCCATCTGGCCCGAGGCGGCTGCCATCTCCCCCACGGTCAACGAACTGAAGCAGATGTCGGACTCACCGGCCGCGCTGTGGACGCTGGCCGGAATCGAATGGGTGGTGTACCGCGGCCCGGTCTGGGGCGCTGTACTGGCCGTGCTGATCGTGCTGCTGCCACTGCCGGGCAGAATCTCCGGGAGGACGAAAACTTCGCCTCGGCAGGATGGATCAGGACTGCCACGACGCATTCGCCAGCGCTGGAGTATCGCCAACAGATCATGCGGCGTGGCCGGCATGTTATTTCTGTCATTATGCTTGACGGCAACTCCCACGGTCATGCAGCAGGCCAGCCGCCGGCTGGAACAGCAGATCGACTGGTGGCGGCGATCAGCCCCGACCGCTGGCGAACTCAATCAGGCTCTCGCCGACGTGCGGGCAGATGAGAACCTGATGAGCCGTCTGCGGACCGAAGCCGGGGCCAGCCCCTGACGCAGTGGCCGAGGTCAGTTCGAGGTCAGCGTGAAGCTGAAGGTCTGCTCTGCTTCGTCGGACAACGTGGCCGTAAGCCCGCTGCTCGCCGGATCCAGATACTTCGCGGGCACGGACGGCGCGGGAGGAGCCAGCGGCACGCCGGCCTCGTCCACCTCGACCGGCTGACCTTCCACCGGCTGAGTCGCCGCCGGAGCGCCAACCGCCACATCAAAGCTTTCACCCGGCTGCACGTCCAGCAGTTCGAGTTTGTAGTCGCCGTTCTCGGTCAGATCGGCTGAGAAGGTTGTGCCGGTTCTCTTCGACATGAACTGCACGCTGGCTTCCCGCAGCGGCCCTCCGTCGTACTGCACGGTTCCCGTGACGGTCACATTCTGGCCGGAAGCACCGTCTCCTCCACCGCAGCCGCCAGGCACGACAACCGCGAACAAACCCGACAGCAGCAGCGGTACGGTTCGAACAATGGAAAATTGCACCGGCAGTATCTCCTGAATTCCGCTGGCAGCAGCGGATTACCGTTCTGAGGGCTTCGCAAACTCCAGCCTGAGTTGCCAGGCGGAGTTGAGAAGACGGGGTTTCGAGGGGTTATCGTGCAGTTCAAGCGGTCAGGCCGGTGCAGCGACGGGACCAGCTGTCCCGCCACTGCTTTTTCAGCCAGCGGGAATCACCACTCGCCGATGACACCGCCGTCGTCGCGGACGGCCAGCTGCCGGCAGATGTCGGCGTTGGTGTTGTCGCCCAGGAAGCGCACGGCACCATCGGTGAGCAGGATATGCACTCCACCCGTATGATACGACTTCAGCGGGATGGCGGGTTCATATCGTGCGTTCCCGTCAGCAGGAGCCGGGATATTCGGGGCCCCCTTAATCACCACATTGCTCAGGTACTGCACTGCGGAGCCGGCCGGCCCATTGGCCAGCCAGTCACTGATGGTGCGATGGGAGTTATAACCCCCGCACCAGCTCGACTGATAATTGGAACGCATGTTGGACGTGGGATTTCCCGATTGCTCACCCACGATCATCGTGTTCGAAGTTCCGTCGGTACAGTCCCGCATGGCCTTGCACTCTCCGCCCAGCAGCATGCCTGTGTTGAACAGGCTGCCATAGCTGGACGCGCTGAAGCTGACATTCGTTCGCCCGAGCGGATCCGGGTTTGCCCCCATAATGCCGACGTAGTCATGAGATTCCGACTCAATGCCGGAGCTGCTGTTTTTCTCTCTTTCCGGCGCGGCACTCGAAGGGCAGTGATAGACGGGAACACGGAACGCAGCCCACAGAGCCGTATTGGCGGAAGCCGTGCTGGAACTCCAGGAAACTCCCACTGTCGAGGTGTTGAACATCGTGGCCTGGTCGATGTACGGCAGGATCCGGTACTTCCAGTTCCCGTGACCGTAGCTGGACGAGCTTCCTTCGGCTGGTCCCGCGCCCAGAGGAAACTTTGTATACACGTCGTGGTAGTTGTGCAGAGCCAGGCCGATCTGCTTCATGTTGTTTTTACAGGTCGAACGGCGGGCAGCTTCCCGCGCCTGCTGCACGGCCGGCAGCAGCAGCGCGATCAGAATCGCGATGATGGCAATCACCACCAGCAGTTCAATCAGGGTAAAGGCCCGGCGCGATGCAGGAGTTCCAGGTCGAATCATCGTATCCTTCTGTCTTCAAGTATGTATTGGCAGTCAGAACCAATGCGGAAAATAGGCGCTGTGGCAGTGCAGGTACACATTGCCACGGAGAGAACGAATACTAAAGGGGGGCGGGGCGAGATTTCAGTGCAGTAAAGGCCGGCGGGGTGTCTTAAGAAACCTGTCCGGCACTGTGGCGCGAACAGCTGCCGGCCACTGCTTTTCTGGCGATGAGGCTCACCACTCGCCGATCACGCCTCCATCGGCACGGACGGCCAGCATACGGCAGATGTCGGCATTGGTGTTGTCGCCCAGGAATCGGACGGCACCATCGGCCACCAGAACATGTGTGCCACCCTCGTGGAATGAACTCAGCGGGGTTGCGGGTGAATGGGGGCCACTCTGATCGGAAGCGAGGGACCTCGGGTTGGGAGCCCCTTTGACCACAGTACAGCCGATATGCATCACCGTGGAGGATGACGGCGGCAGCGAGAGCTTCTGGTGCGAATTCAGTCCGTTGGACCAGCCGGACATGTAATTGGAACGCACATTATAGCTGGAATTTCCAGGCTGCTCGCCCACGATAATCGTGTTCGACGTGCCATCAGTCACATCGCGAATCGCTTTACACTCGGCCCCCATCAGCAGACCCGTGTTGAACAGATCCCCGTAGCCTGAGGTGTAACGCACGCTGGAGTCGGTGCGGCCCAGTGGGTCGGGATTAGCCCCCATGATGCCGACATAGTCGTGCGTTTCCGACGTAACACAGTCGGTACACTGCGAGGCGGCCACCATGTCCGGTGCGGGGCTGGAAGGGCACTGATACACGGGGACTTTGAACTGCGACCACGCGAGGGTATTCGCAGACGCGGAAGGTGCTTCCACCCGCCAGTAAATTCCGTCGACAGGTGTGTTGAACAGCGGGGCCTGATCGAGGTACGGCAGCAGCCGGTACTTCCAGCTGCCGAAAGCATACGTGTTGGTATTCCCTCCGGCAGCAAAGGCTCCCAGCGGAAACGTCTTATAAACGTCGTGGTAATTATGCAGCGCCAGGCCCAGCTGCTTCATGTTGTTGCGGCACTGGCTCCGGCGGGCGGCTTCGCGGGCCTGCTGCACGGCGGGCAGCAGCAGGGCGATCAGAATGGCGATGATGG
>JAGQPV010000421.1 GCA_020426545.1 Planctomycetaceae bacterium | reverse complement strand
GGCCATGGCCATGCTCTCGCCGCCTTCCGATACCAGATCCATCACGACATCGCGGCGGAGGCGGATGCTGCGGATGCCGGTGACGGCGACGGAGTCGCTGGGCTGATCAGCGGAGGGGCCCTGGTCGGCATCGTCGACGAAATACAGTTCCACCTGGACGCCGTGCGCCTGGCCGTGGTTCAGTCCGTAGGTGAAGGTGGCTGCGGCATCGCTCCACAGACGGCGGGCGTCTTCGGAGAAGACGAAGTTTCGCCCTTCGACTTTGAGTTTGTTATTGCCAGAGATCTGCACGCGGCCTTCGAGCGCGCCGCCGACGATGCGGCCCGGGTTGCTGCCCGTCATGTCGAACTTGCCGGCGAACCGCAGCCAGGCCGAATCGCTGATGATGACGGTGGGCGGGGTGCTTTCGTCTGCATCGGGGCTGCGCCAGATCATGGCGAAGGGGCGGAACCGGACGGCCTGGTTGTCGTCGGCCGGTTCCCAGTGATTGAAGTACAGCACCGCATCGTTGGAACGGAACGAGTAGCCGGGCTGCGCCGCCCAGGGCTCTGAAGCGAGCCAGCGGTCGGCCTGTTCCCGGGCGGCGATCGGGCCGGGTGAGGAGTATTCGCCGGGGTCGAATTTCTGCGGGCCAGCCTCGTTCAGGCCGGCCGGGCGGAGCAGGGGGGTGACCGCCATGGCATACAGGCCATACAGGGCGGACAGCGCCAGCCCGCAGGCAACCGTGGTCCGGCCCCGCATCTGTCGCAGGGAGCGACCGGCTGTGCTCCGCACCTCAATCGCTGTGGCCACAGAAATGATTCCTTCTGGCTGGTGCCCTCATCCGGGCGTGAATGCAGAATTCCTGTCGGCAGGAGCCAGGCGTCTGGCTGCCGCCGGATTGTGCCGGAGGACTCAGATTTCCGAGCCGTCTTTCTCTGCTGTCATTCCGCCGATTCGTCCGGCAGCAGGCCGATCACGTCGGTAATATCAATCAGCCCCACGGGGCGGTGTTCCGCATCGACCACGGGCAGTTCGCTCACCTTGCGACCGGAAAGCAGGGTGACCGCTTCCCGCAGCAGGGCATTCGGGCCGATGGTCAGCGGGGCCCGGGTCATCACATCGCCGATGGGAGCATCGAGCTGGTCTTCCCGATGGTGTTCCAGCAGGCGGGCGAGGTCGCTGTCGGTAAACAGGCCGGAGAGCCGGCCGGCGGAGTCTGTCAGAATGACCGCACCTGTCCGGCGGACGGGCAGATCGGCCCGGGTGAAGACGGTGCGAATAGTGGCTGTTTCGGGGGCGATTCGCAGTTCTTCGCCTTTCCGCATGACTTCGGCGACGGTTGTCAGCTGGCGACCGAGGCTGCCGCCGGGATGGAACAGGGCGAACTGCATGGGTGTCATGCCGTTCATACGGCTGAGTACGAGGGCCAGTGCATCGCCGACGGCCAGCATGGCTGTGGTGCTGGTGGACGGGGCCAGGCCATGCGGGCCGGCTTCGGGCAGGCGTCCCAGTGCCAGCACGGCATCGGCCTGAGAGCCGAGTGTGGAATCGCGGCGGGCGGTAATGGCCACGATGGGAATTCCCTGCCGGCGGACGGAAGGCAGCAGCCGGCTGATTTCTTCGGTCTCGCCGCTGTTGGAGAGCGCCAGCAGCACGTCTTCATGGTGCAGGCAGCCGAGGTCGCCGTGCAGGGCTTCGGCGGGATGCAGCACATGCGCCCGGGTGCCGGTTGATGAGAGAGTGGCGGCGATCTTCTGGCCGATGAGGCCGGCTTTGCCCATACCGGTGACGATGATGCTGCCGCGGCAGGCGCGGAGCAGATCCACGGCCGCGCAGAAACCGGCATCGAGGCGGGCGGCCACATCGAGGATGGCGGCCGCTTCGGACTGCAGGATATCGCGGGCTTCGCGCAGCTGTTCAAAGGGAGTCAGCGGCGCCGATGGGGCGCGGCTTTCCGCGGGAAGGCTCATGGGCGTCGTCCCTGACGCATGGCCCGGAAAGGCCTGGTGGTGAATGCTGGCGGGTCGGCCGTGTTCGCACAGGGTGTATTTCGTGGCGCAGGGAAGAATCCAGCAGGCCACATTGGTTCGACCCGATCCCTGTCTGGAAGGGGCGGGGAGTATACCCGTGGAGGCGGGAAAGGGTCAATCACTTCTGCGGGCGGCCGGTGGGGACGGGGCGATGGCGTCATAAGGTGTTTGATGGCCAGTGGTTGTGTCAGTGGTCAGGGGTCGGGATTCAGGGGTCAGGGAAGACGAAGAAGACCCCTCACCCCAACCCCTCTCCCGGCGGGAGAGGGGCGAGAAGAGAAGAGGACTCGCACGGGTGGGCAAGTCATTCGGGGCACCCTCGTCTTGGTTGCCTGGGGTTTGGGAACGCTTTGACCCTCCCTCGGTCCCTCCCTGACAGGGAGGGAAGGAAGAGGAAGAAGAGATTCGTCAGGCACAGCCTGACCTACGAAGACGAAGAGGAAACTTCGTTTCAGAACTGGAAGTGGCCGGTGCTGGAGGGTGGGGTGAGTTCGAGGAAGTCGGACTGGCTCTGCTGGTTGATGGCGTGCAGGCAGGCGGCGCCTAGGGCGAAGGAACGGTCGTCGTGGAAGCCGGTGGTGGAACGGTGGTCGATGCGGCAGTTGCCGGACGGCGACTGACGGAGGAGAAGGGAGGCGAGTTCGGTTTCGAGATCGTCGCGGGTGGGGGAATCGGGCAGCTGGCCGCAGCCGGGGTACCAGGACAGCTGCTGCTGGATGATGAGGCGGCGGAGATTGACGGCGAGGGCGTGGTTGCCGCGGCCGGCGGCGAAGGGAAAGCGGTGGATGTGGCAGGAGCTGGAGAGGGACTGGATGGTGCCGAGCAGCTGGTATTCATCGATGACGAAGGTGACATCGGGGAAGGACTCGCGGATGTGGCTGATCCAGTGGTGGACCCAGGCCACGGGTGTGGGCGTTTCGGCGGTGGGGACGACGACATCCAGCCGGTCGACCACGATGCGGTCGTCTTCCCGGTGCAGCACGACGGCGGCGGTGTGGTCGTGCTTTTCGGCGTAATCGATGGCGGCGATATAGGTGTAGCCCGGCTGACCGGCTTCCTGCCGGGTGAGAGCGGGATCGCGGCAGGCTTCGGCTTCGACGAGGGTGATGAATTCTCCGCCGCTGTGCTGCCAGCTGTTATTCCACAGTCTGTCGTAGACCGAGGGCGGGAGCAGCTGCTGCTGTTCTGCGAGCTGGGCGGCGGTGATCCACGGGGCGTGGGGGCCATCGAGCGAGGAGAAGTACCAGGCGGGGCTGGTGCGGGCGGCTTCGCGGGCCTGCCAGTGCCAGCCGCGACCGACTCCGGCGTTGGTCAGCACGATCAGCAGACAGCGGGGCTGCTTGGCGGCGGAGGACAGCAGGGAATACCACATCTCGGGTTTTTCCCAGTGGCTGAGTTCATCGCAGATGATGAAGTCCGGCAGGACTCCCCACGAACTCTGGACATCGGACGAGATGACCTGCAGGGTGGCATTGCCGGCCGTGCCCGTGACGGCATGCCGGCGAAAGCTGAGGGAACGGCAGAGGCGGGGGTTGCGGCGGGCAAGGCGGGCGAGTTCTTCCAGGAGGAGCGCGGCCTGGTCGCGATCGGCAGCGGCGGCCAGGCCGACCAGTGGCTGGCGGGCGTGGAGCAGGATCCAGGCGATCTGCGCGGCGGTATCGGAAGTTTTGGCGTGGCCTCGGGGACGTTCGATCCAGGCCCGGCGGATGATGGGCCGGGCGGGTGTGGTGGTGGTGCTTTCGGCCGGTTGTTCGAGGCCGGCGAGGTCGGTCCAGGCGGGATCGAGGGCCTCGAAGTCCTGCTGCTGCCAGGGCTGAATCAGGCCGCCGAATGTTCCCGGTGGCTGCGTGCGGAGCAGCAGCCGGTTACGAAAGGCCCGGGGGCTGCGGGCGTTGGCCAGCTGGTGCAGGCGTTGCGTCAAGCTCAGGCGGCACGTCAACGCCCATTGCTCGAGCCAGTTGAAACAGTTCATTGCGGGAGAGCCGGTCGAAATAGTCATCGAAGGTGTGAGGCGTGGCAGCCGGGGCTTCTTCGGCGGGCCGGGTGTTGAATGTCTTCAGCCACAGCGACTGAATTGAAGCGGCGCCCTGCATGGCGGCCCGGTAGGCGGCGGCCAGCACATTGCCGGTGAGCAGCTGCTGGACGGCGGCGGTGCGGTGGCGGAGGGGTTCGCTGTCATCGAGAGTGCGGATCCAGGCGAAGGGAGAGAGGCCCAGCTGCTGGCAGGCGGCAGCCGGGCTGGCCCCCCGGAGGAGGAGTTCCAGCACGTGCTGCTGTTCTTCCGGGGTGAGAAGTGGTTCGTTCCCGGGAGAGCATGCGGGCGGGGTGGGAGCAGGATCGATGCCCGCAGCCGGGGAAGATTCGTCGGGCGGGGCTGGTTCGGGCGGCGCGGTATTGGATTCGGCGGGAGCCGGTTTACGGGCTGCTGCTTTGCCGGGGGAGGCTTTCTTCGCAGCGGTTCTTCGGGTACTGGCTTTCCGGGCAGCGGTCTTCTTCTGCGGGGTGGCGGGCGGAGGGGACTCAGCTGGTGGTGGAGTCTGGTCCGGAGGGGGCGGTGGTGTGTTGTCGGTTATCGAGGATGTAGTAGACGGGGGCGGCGTAGCGGCTTTTGCGGTGCGTTTCCGGCGAGAGGAGGCGACGGGGGGCATGGGCTGATGGTCGTTTTCCGTAAATGGCGGAGTGCTGAGTTCGCGAGGAGCGGCGGGTTTCGGGCGGGGTGACTGCGCCGACACGGGTGAAGCCGGCCCGTTCAAAGAAGGGGTTGATGTGACCCATCTGCGTGAGGGTTTCAATCCACGGCCAGGGACAGAGGCGACAGCTGGCGCGGACAAAATCGGTGGCGATGCCGGCACCCCGCCAGGCGGGATGAATCACAATGCGGGAGAGCATGACGAGCTGGCGATCGCGAAGCCGGAGTGCCGTGCGGGACCAGCGGGGCCGGTGACCGAAGAACCGGTTCCGCATGGTCAGGGCGTGCGGGGCCGACGTGAACAGGCAGATGCCGACGGGCGTTGTGTCGTGCCACAGCAGTGTGGCAAAACGGAGGATGCCTATGCGGTGGCTGCGGTAATGCCACCGAGCGAAGTACGGCCAGTCGGCACGGGTGGCGCGGGTGATGTGGCAGCCGTGTGCGAGTGAGAAGCGTTTTTTTTTTGACGCGTGGCGGGTGACGGTGGTGCGGCCGTCGAGATCGGGGCGGATGTGGAGATCGGGCTGGAGATCGGTGAGGATGTCTTCGTGGGTGGTGGCCAGCAGGAAGCCGGTGCCGGTACGTGAGGCCAGCCGGCGGAGGTTGAAGGCAATCACCTGAGCCAGATGACGATCGAGGGTGGCGGTGAATTCGTCGGCGATAATCCAGCGGGGATTACGGGACAGAGCCAGGGCCAGACGGAAGCGGTACCGCTGGCCGTCGCTCAGTTCGGACGGGGTGCGGAGCATGAGGGCGGCTTCGGCCAGGCCGGCGGTGGAGAGCAGGCCGAGCGCCTGTTCGACGGGCAGGTTGAGGGCATCGACCAGCGAGACTTCGGGGAGTTTGAGGGTGCTGATGTCGATCACCTGGCCGGGATCTTCGGCCGCTGGCTGTTCGG
>JAGQPV010000420.1 GCA_020426545.1 Planctomycetaceae bacterium | reverse complement strand
CATTCTGGCCGGCCACATTCCCCGTAATTCGGCTGCGGTGGACATTCAGCTCGCCGCGGACGAGGGACGGGTTGCTGCCGAAGGCCACAAAAAGAGCGCCGCCGACTCCGGAGTCATTCGTTCTGATGGCACTGTTCTGCTGCAGCAGGCTGTCTTCAATGGTGACCGTCGCGCCCTCGACGGCAACTGCACCACCTGAGCCAGCCGTGTTGCCGGAGATCGTGCTGTGCTGAATGGTGACGTCGGCATCGACCCTGGCGAAGATTCCACCGCCATCCGCGGTGGTGGCACTGCCACCTGTAATCAGCAGGTTGGTCATCACGACCGTGGCACCGGTGTGAATGTCGAACACGCGGTCGATACTGTCAGCATCGATGCCCACGCCGTCGGTACCGCCGTCGATGGTGATATCAGCCGTGATGTCGAGATCGCCGGTGACGGCCAGATCTTCGTTCGCGCCCGCTTCATCCAGCACGATGGTCGAGCCACCGATGCTGAACGTAATGATATGGCTGCCGCCAAGTGCGTTGGCCTCCTGAATTGCGGCCCGCAGTGAGGTGTTGCCGTTAGAGTCAACGGCAAACCCATCACCGAGGTTCGCGTCGACCGTGTCGTCGGTGGTGTTGACGATGAATGTGACCAGCAGCCCCGCGTAATTCGCGCGGCTTTCGGTGGTGCCAATGAGGCCGGCTTCGATGGAACCGGTGGCGGCTTCGAGTTGCCAGTCTCCGCCGTAGGCGGCGTTGCCCGTGTTGTCGGTCGAGCCGGCGGTGTCGGCACCCGTGGCGCGGGACAGACCTTCGAGGAAGGCGGCTCCGGCGGCGCCTTCGGCCACGTTGCAGCCGTAGAACAGAATGTCGGCATTCTCGGTCAGCGCACCGCCAACGGTCTCCCAGGCGGAGGCGTAGCTGGCGAGGTTGTCGCCCGAGAGGATCGTGCTGCCGAGGTACACCCGCCCGGCGGCACCGTGCGAGACGATGTGCACCGCGGAGACGTCGTCCCGGCCTTCCAGTGCATCGGCAATCTGATCGACGCCGTCGCGGCCGGCTTCGAGAATGATGACTTCGGTATTCGCATCGACTTCACCCACCAGCGACTGCCAGTCGCTCACCCGGTAATCGACGAAGATCACCTCGTGGCTGGCTTCGGTCTGGTCGGCGGAGGCGGTGGAGTCCGCTTCGGTCTGCAGTGCGACCTGAGTGCTGGCGGTGGTGGATTCGGCTGCCGGACTGGCGGATTCCGGGCTGGTGCTGGCAGTTGTGGTTTCACCAGTCGGGCTGTCGCCAGTCGATTCACTGCCGGCTTCGCTGGCCGTGGCGGCTTCTTCCGGGGCTTCCTGCGGCGCGGTGGTGAGGTCGGTCTGAAGGCTGCTGGTGTCGGCGGAGCTGGTGTCAGATTCCGAGCTGGAACCGGCATCCGGAGTGGTTTCCGGGCCGGATACTTCGGTGGTGACGTCGCTCGTCAGTGAGTTGGTGGACTGCTGCTCCGGGGAGGCCTGTTCCCCGGCGGAGGGATCGGCCTGGCTGGAGGCCGTATCGACCGAGATGAGGAAGTCAGCCGTGGCGTCTTCGACTTCCTGGCTGACTTCCAGATCAGTCGTGATATCGGTGGTGACTTCCGCCGGGGCGGTGCTTTCCGCTGGCTGGGCCGGAGCGGCCAGTGCGGCCTGCAGATCGGCCTGGAGGGAAGCGGCAAAGCCGGCGGCCTTCTCGAGAGCCTGATCGGCCCGGTGGGCCGCGGTGGTGTCATTTTTCACCAGGTACGTGGCGTCGCCGTCGTCGGCCTGGGTGGAGAGCTCGGTATCGATCTGGATGGTGCCCAGATCCTCCACGGATTCGGCTGCGTCGTCGGTGTCTGCCACCGGCGCAGCATTGAGCACGCGGCGGTCTTCCAGACGGGAGAGAAAGAGTTCCACGAACTCGCCACGGCGGGTTTCGTGTTGGCGGAAAGAGGTTCCATGCAGCGCGTTTTGCAGCCAGCCAGGCAGACGCATTCGCAACTCTCCAGTCGATCGCAACGGGGCGGGTATCCGCAGTGGAACTGAGGAACCAGCGGAGTTTGCCGGACGCAGGAGCTGAGGGGCCCGTACAGCTCTTACTTTACGGCGGCAGGTCAGGTCTCTGGTAATTCCGATTTGCCGCGGCAAATTGCCACAAACTGCGTCGAAATCAGAGCATTTGGTGAAGTTATTGATTATCAGAGCCCGGTGAACGGAATGTCAATCGGGAAACGGTCATTGTTGCCGGTTGGCCAGGATCTGCCTCTTGGGGGGACGGAGGATGCGACTTCGGGAGTTCCCCTGACGGTTTGTTGCGTCCCGGCAACATGGCGGTCCGTGGAGTTCCGCGAGGGGGTTTCCACGGATGTGGCGGGTTCGGAGCAGGGGTGCCTGGCCGGAAAAAACCGGCAGACCGGTCGCCAGGCGTGGTAGTTCGGGTGGAGTTTGCGGGACAGCGCGGACGTGCGTGTTGTGCGGGTTTCACTGGTCGAGATTGACATAGTGGATGGGACGGTTTCCGGATGTCGAAACCGATGCAGGAGCATGAAGCGATGGCAGGATGCGTGCGACGCGGATAATCCGCAGACACGGACATCCGGCAGCTCTCTCATGGTGCCGTGGCCTGCGGGCCCGGAGTCAGAGATGACGGCAGCAATGGTCGCCCTGTCGACCGCTGCTGCTCTGCAGCGGGAGAACCGGCGGCGGCCCGGGTGACGGATCACCTGGCCCCGGTTTGAGAGGCTGTGCGGAACCCATTGGCTGCCGCGGTCGAACGGGGCGGGCGAATGGAACGACTTCGCGGGCGGAAGCCTGTGACCAGGATTCCGAACAGGCCCTTTCAGAATACAGAATCACGTTAAATGCACTGGAACCTGCTGATGAAGCCAGCATTCTCGAAGCAGCCGGGTATCGCAGACTTCACAACGGAGAGGACTGCACCGACCGGCCCGGCGCGGCGCAGGCTGCGGTGCCTGTGTGTGCTGCTCTCTGCCCTGGCATCGGCCATCAGTCCGGGGTCTCCCGCGGCACTGGCCGCGGATGGCTGGCAGGTCTCGGGCACGCGGCCGACCTCGGCGACGGAGCTGTCCGTGTCGGAACTGGTCGCGCGGCTGTCGAGTGTTTCGGCGGAAGCCCGCATTGCCGCAGCCGAGCAGCTGGGCTTTCACGGGGTGGCGGCCAGGGGGGCCGTCCCTGCTCTGGAAGGTCTGGCGAACGATCGTCATCCGGGCGTGCGGCTGGCGGCTGCGACGGCCCTGTGGGATATCACCAGCAGGGTTGAGGTGCCGGTGCAGATTCTCAGCCGGCTGGTAGTAAGTGAGAGCGCCGAGATTCGCCCGGTGGCTGCCTGCGTGCTGGGCAGTATGGGAACACAGGCTGCCGCGGCGCTGCCGGCACTGCGGAAATCGCTGGAGAGCAGCGAAGGGCTGACGCGGGTTCACCTGGCGGAAGCGGTGATGAAGATCGAGCCGTCAGACAGCACGGCGGTGCCGCTGCTGGCCACGCTGCTGCAGGACGAGGACTCGTACGTTCGCTGTCAGGCGGCGTGGGCTCTGGAAGGGGCTCCCACGGAGGCGGCAGCGACGGCCCATCAGGCCCTGGAGCTGGCCCGGGACGACAGCGATCCCCAGGTGCAGATTGCCGTTCGCACGGCACTGAATGCACTGGTCCAGCTGGCTCCGCCCGCTCTGCCCACGGCGCAGGAGGCCGGGGAGACCGCCGTGGCCGGGACGTCGGCCGCAGCGGACAGCGAACTGGTGGACCAGCCGCAGGAAGTGACCGCGGAACAGCCAGAGAAAGCCGGTCAGTGGAAGGCCCGTCATTCCTCTGGCGGTCAAACCGCAGAGGGTACGGCAGCCCTGGACAGCCAGTCTCTGGTGGCCCTGTGCCCGGCTGTTGACGGGCGGGTGCGGAACCTGGTGGAACAGCTGGCAGACGTGAACCCGTCGATCCGCCGGGAAAGCCTGGAAGCCCTGTCGATGCTGGAAGACGAGGGGGCGCCGGCTGCTCCGGCCGTGCGGCAGCTGCTGAAGGATTCGGATCCCGTGGTGCGCGCAACCGCAGCCTCGACCTTCTGGGACCTCACCTCTGACTCGCGGGAAGCGGCACCGGTGCTGGCCGCTCTGCTGGACACGACGACTCCGGGCATTCGGACGCTGTGCGCCATGCAGCTGGGACGGATGGGACGTGGAGCCAGTCAGGCGCTGCCCGATCTGGAACGGACCATGCATGCCAGCGACGGGCTGGTGCAGATTCATGTGGCGGAAGCCGTGATTCAGATTGGCGGCGACGAAGATGCAGCTGCGGCGACGCTGGTCGGCAAGCTCGACAGCGACGATGCGGTGATTCGGACCCAGGCGGCTTATGCTCTGCGGGGTCTGTCGGCCGGGACGGCGCAGCGGGTGCGGCCGGTGCTGATCAACCTGTGCAGCGACGAAGACCCCCGGGTGGCGCTTGCCGCACAGGTTTCTCTGGCGTCGATGGGTGAATCTGTTCCGGTGTTGCCGCCCGTTGAGGAATCGGTGCCGGTGCTGGCAATTGCCGAGGTTCCGGCTGCGGAAGTTCCCGCTGCCCGGCCTGCTCCTGCCGCACCCGCCGCTCCTGCGGCTCCGGCTGTGGAGGGACGGCAGCCGCGTTCGCCGCTGCCACTGCCGGTGGCTCCGGCCGCACCTTCTCAGGCGGCCCGCCCCGTGGACCGGCCCGAAGATGACCCGCTGGCTGGCGTCGACCTGTCCAACACGCCGATTACCCAGGTGTCGATCGACATCCGGATTCCGAAGGAGAAGGGGGAGGACGGCAAGCCGCTGCCCGTTCCCCGCGATCTGGCGGCCGAGTGGCTGGGTGAGCACTATGCACCGCAGTATGCCTGCATTGGCCGGCCGTGGTGTGAAACCGTGTATCACTGGGCGGCGACGGGCTTCTGTCATCAGCCGCTGTACTTCGAGGAAATCAACCTCGAGCGACACGGCTACCGCTGTTCAGCGATTCAGCCGGTGCTGTCCGGAGCGAGCTTCTTCGGCAATGTGGCCATGATGCCGTACAACCTGGGTGCGGAGCCGGTCTGCGACTGCATCTACACCCTGGGCCATTATCGTCCGGGTGACTGCGTGCCGTACCAGCACCACCGCAAACCGCTGAGCCTCAAGGGCGCGGTGTACCAGGGGGCGGCCCTGTGGACGGGCTTCGCGGTGATTCGCTGAGTGCCCGAATCGGAAAGCCGGCAACCTGCAACCGTCGGCTGTCCTGATGCTCGCGGACCCGGCTGAACGAGCCGGCTGTGGCCCACGGCGGCTGGCCGCACCAGCTGTTGAACGAAACACGCCACCTGTCCCGGGGTAACGGGGCAGGTGGTGTTCGTGTTTTGCGTGAGCGAACGAGTGGCCTGGCGGTGCGGAGCGTGCTTCGCCCTGGTCTCCCGCAGCTGTTCAGGCGGCCCGTCTGTCCTTCGCGGCGTCTTTCGCCTGATCCAGCTTTGCCTGCTGGCGGCTCAGCTTCTGGTGCAGGCGGGAGAACGCCTTCAGCCAGCGATCGTAATCGTTGGCCTTGTACTGGAAGAATTCGAGGACTTCGGGGTGGGGCAGAATCAGGAACTGTTCCTGTTCCAGCCCGGCGATGACGGCCTCGGCCACGTC
>JAGQPV010000419.1 GCA_020426545.1 Planctomycetaceae bacterium | reverse complement strand
TTCTTGCCCCGTATAATAAGGGGATTCCGCCGCTTCTCCCTGAACTGGCCGGCCAGTATCCGCCGGGGTGCGTTCCGGAATTTTTCCGGGGAAACCCGACAGATACCCATTCTCCGTGCAACTGGTGTGCCCGGGTCTCGCAGAGATGGCATACGATATGCATCAGTCCGAAATTCGTGGCCCGCCTGCTGTGCGGGATCACCCCATTGCCGTTTGACCGAACATCGTTCTTCAGGGAACAGGAAGCCCGGAAGTTTTCTGAAACATTCGCAGTTCCATATTCTGGAATTTTGCCCAGGAGGGGCCCTGCCAGAGGGAGGACATCATGCAGACCGATCCCGATCAGCCAGTCATCGACCTGACAGCGGCCCTGGCCCGGTTGGGCGGGAACCGGGAGATTCTTGAGGACCTGGCCATGATGTTTCGGGACGATGCTCCCGAGCTGCTGAAAGAACTGAAAGCCGCTGCTTCCTCCGACAACAGCGAGCAGGCCGGTCGAGCGGCGCACAGTCTGAAAGGCCTTGTCTCCACCTTCAATGCCGTCCGGGCCGGTGAAACAGCCCGGGCCGTGGAGCAGGCCGCCCGCCAAGAAGACATGGCCAGAGTCACGGCCCTCCTGCCGGAACTGGAAGCGGAACTGCAATTGGTGGTGAATCGTCTGCAGGATGAACTGGCCGACCGCCATTAACCAGCCCGCCCTGTTCTGACTGACCACAATCAGTCGGCTGATTGCACAGCCTCGTGCACCGGCAGCACGACGAAAGCGCCAAATGCCGGTTCGACAGCTGGCAGAATTTCGCGCGTCATGCCCACCGGCGCCACCGGCGGAACGGCAGTCATGGCCAGCTGAACCGGCTGACCATTGTACGTCCCGCTGACCACATCCGGGCCGTAGAAGTTCCGGGCACTGACGATCCGATACCGCTGCCCCGGCTTCAGAAGCGTCGACAGATCGAGCGGGACGACCGGCAGCTGTTGCGGATTGAACACGCCCACATGCGCCCGCCCGGCCTGCCACGGGCTGGGGCGGAGCAGCACCCGCAGTTGATCCGGCTGGCCTCTGGTGAGAGTGCTGGCCTCGTCAAAACCCGTCTGCTCCTGCCACTCCTTTAATGTTCGGCGGCCCCCCTTCCCGCCCTCACTGACCGCCAGTTCTCCCCAGCGGCCGTCGGTCACATAGTATGTGTTGTCTTTCCACGTGTGCCCGGCCGTCAGCAGCTTTTCCGCCGCTTCCAGCCGCACCACGCTCGACGGTGCAATCACCGTATTGTGGCTGACGGTTGCTTGGCGGTAATCGCGGACCACCAGGCCTCCGTCGAACAGATTATGACGGCAGACCAGGTCTTCATTCACCGGGCCCCAGGGATAGCCGATCCGCACGCCGCCGCCGCTGGACATGTTGTGCTGCACGAGGATTCGCCGGGAGGGGCAGTCGCCGCCGACCAGCATGTCAGACGAAAGGGCTCCAGGACCCGTCAGGCAGCCATTCTGAAAGGCGATATTTCCTTCGATCTCAAATCCGTCGATCGCCGCCTTCTTCGACCCGTATACATGCAGCCCGTAAGCGAACTGCTGAAACATGATGTTATCGACGATGCGTTTCGTCCCGGATTTATTCTGGGCATAGATTGCATGCCCATGACCCCGGTCGGGGCCTTTCCAGCCGTTGTAATACACCAGGCATCCGCCGATCAGCCCGCCCTCTCCTTCCGACCAGAAGCCGAAACCGCTGCCCAGATCATGCACGACGAAGTGCCGTACCTGCAGCCGGTTCCCGCGGACTTCCACACTGCCCCGACGAATATCCTCCGGCCAGGAACCGCCGATCTTCGTCTCCCGCACCGGGTCGCTGCAGGTGACTTCGAACCCCTCGTAGATCGTATCGGCTCCCCGCAGCATCAGGGCGCCGCTATCCCGCATGTCGCGGGGCTTTGTATCGATGGTCACCCGCTCGCCGGGGGCAGCTCGCACGGTAATGGCCTGTTTGGGAGTACCCGTCAGCTGCGATTCAAACCCACCCCGGTACGTGCCGCCATGCACCGTGATCACATCACCCGGCTCGACAGCCGGCGGCCCAGCCAGCGCCGTGGCCAGATCCCACGGTTTCTCCTTAGAGCCGGTTCCCTCCGCAGTGCCGGCGGGGCTCACATGAAACTCGGCCGCACCAGCATCGCCCCCGCCCGCCAGCAGACCGGCCAGGCCCAGCACCACAGCCGTGAGAAACTTCGCCTGTCTCATCAAGCGCCCCCGAATTCAGAGATGGACGGTATCCGTCAGAAGCCAGCAGAACGTCACCTTACCCGTTCCCGTTCCCGTCGGCAGGGGGTGGAGCGACCTGATCCGGCTGTAGCGATCCCTGAGTGGCGCGACGCACAGTCAGAACATGAACCGTGCCGTCCCTGATCGTGAACACGGCCCGGTAGGCCGGGCGGGAACCGAGGCCCACCAGCCTGTCGCGGATTTCATACGGGAAATCGTCGTTCTCGGCGGAGAGAGCGTGCTTTCGGGAAAGTCCGCCAATGTCTCGATCTGGTCGTACACCGCATCAGACCACTGCACCGACTGTTCGACGGAGTGATGCTCGGCCCACCAGTCCGCATTACGGTCGATGTCACGTCTTGCCTGCGAAAGTACGACAACGCGAAACGTCATTGCTTACGAGCCAGCAGTCGTTCCCGCGTGAGCCTGCGCGCCTCCGCGACGGAAATCCCCTCTCCCGCTTCCATCTCTGCGATGCCCTGAGCGATGGCGTCGTGGTCCTGCTGCCGCCGCAACGCCTCCATCGCGCGACGGTGGATGTCGCTGTCGACGATCATGTATCTGCGGTTCGTGTCCGGATCGACGACTTCGAGTTCGCACTCGCCGGTCGCGTGCAGGGCATCCGCCAGTTCTTTGCTCAGTTTTGCAGTCATGGTCAGATCTTACCGTAGAACCTGCTGTTGCGGGAAGAACGAACTGGCCGGATCTCGCCGGCACAACCGGCTGTGGCAGGACTGCCGCACGCCGCCACCTTACCCGTTCCCCTCGGCGGACGGCAGATAGATCTCCGCTGGAATTCCAGCCAGTGCCGGACCATTCAGTTGGCCACCCTCGACGGGTGAGTCAGCCTCCATTGTATTATTCATCGAATTCAGGAGAGCACTGCGCTGTGCCATTTTACTGTAAACTTCGCGCGGTCCGTTATGATAGATCTGAGTCGCAATCTGGACGGACTCCACGAACACCGGTTCACACTTCAACTCAAACTCATGCCATTTTCCATTGGCAGAACAGGCGCTGAACGTCTCCGGCAGACCGATTTCCCAGCTGTGCGAGATCAGAACATATCCGAAGGCTTCAGGCGGCCAGACGAACAGGCGGCCCACAGAGATAGGATCTTCCACAAGTCTGCACAGACGATCCCAAATCTGATCTTCGTCAGTTCCATTGGTGCCCAGAATCTCAATGGCCTGGCTAATCGTTTCGGCTGGTATGTGTTGCATTCGCGCCCCCTGAGTATTGCTTCAGCAGGATGTCTTTCCTGCAATCCGTCCTGCACCGCTACCTTACCCGTTCCCCTCGGCCGACGGCAGGCCCAGTTCCTGGCGGGCCTTTGTACTCAGCCGGCCGGGCGTCCACGCGGGTTCCCATGTCTGCCGGACCAGCACCTCCTCCACGCCGGGCAGGCTCAGCAGCTGCTCGCGAATCCCCGTCTCCACGCGTCCCCCGCCCTGCCACACGAGGAAGTCGGCCACGGGCCGGCCGCGGTGCGGCATTGTCAGCAGAATCTCCACCGTGCCCCGGCGGAAACGGACATCCCGCACGTAACCCAGATCGACAATGCCGGACGTCACGCCGTACAGCTGCTCGTCGCGGACGGTGTTGAGCTGCGCCCACAGCTGCTCTTTGAGTGCGGCCGAGGCGGCGCCTTCGCCTGTCCGCGCAATCCGCCCGCCTGGCCGGGCCGCCAGTTGCGGCAGGGGGACGGCCTGCACGGCAAGCGGGTTGAGCAGCCGGTGCCGCAGCTGCTCGACTTCGCCAGCCCCGGATTTCTGGTCGAACGGACTGACGACATACGCGTTCTTCTGCACCAGCGAAGCCCCGACGGGGAAGGTCGTTTTCCGCACCGGGTAACGGGCCCACAGCTGGCCGTGCCCGTCGTAATGCAGGCTGGCGTGCGGGTTCCGCATGGGTTCGCCGAAGCCGTGCGCCTCGTGCTGCAGCCACAGGGCGATGAACGCATCGCGGCTGTCCCGGTGATAGAAACCCACGCCCCAGGCACCTTCCGCGGGAGCTTTGCCTTCTTGGAGTTTGCCCTGCCCGTCGATCCACACCTGCTCGTTGAAGGAGTACCCGGAGAAGACCCACTCGTCGTCCCGGGCGGCTTCCACCGGCAGCTCGTCGAGGACGTCGAAGCGGGCTTCCTTCAGAAAGTACGGCTGCCCCGCGTGGAAGATGTAGGACTGATCCATGTGCATGCGGGCGGGGGCGAACACCGGGTGCAGCGGGCTGGCCGGAAAGCCCCAGCGGCGAACCCGCACCGCCAGCGGCCCGCGAATGACTTCCCAGTTGGGCGGAGTGGGCCAGGCCCGAATCCGCAGCTTCTGGTAACCGCCCTGGCTGACGTAATCGTGAGACCAGTCGATCGTCGGCGGTTCCCCATGCCCCTTGCCGCCGGCGAACAGCTCCTGCCCGTGCTCCCGCCGCAATGTCAGCCGTTCGAGCTGGCCCATCTGCCGGGAGAGCGACGCGACAAAATGGCGGTTGGTGATGTCGAGCCCGAAGCCCGTCCCTTCCACCACCAGGTCGGTCGGCCAGTCGGCAAGCTCGGCCGCCGGGTTGCCGGTGAGCAGCAGATAAGTCGACTGCCCGTGAGCGGGAACATCGGCCGCCAGCACCACGCGGCAATGGAAGAACTCGCCCCGGCGGGACACATCGTCCACCTGCACCGGCTGTTCCTGCAGGGTTTTCGTCTGCGGGTCGATGCGGACCAGCCGCAGTTCGCGGGCGAGGTCGTGCACTTCGTCGGCGGGAACGGCCAGCGGCAGCTCGACAATCTCCCCCGCACGGGCCAGCCCCACGGTCTCGTGCAGGGCAAGCGAGCGGAACCACTGCCAGCCCTCCGCCTGACCCCGCCAGGCCGCTGGCAAATCGGCGACCGGACGGCGATGGTCCGAGGGAATGGCCGATTCGGCAACTGGCCCGGAGTTCTGCCGGGCAAACTGCAGCGAGTCCTTCACCGAAGCGGCCAGCGACATGGCCGTGTCGTAATCGCCCGCCTGATGAGCACGGGCCAGGTGCCGCAGTTTGTACTCGATGCTGTCTGTCTGACTGTGGAAGCGCTGTTCCGCCATGCCGGCCCCGCTGGTGAGTGCCCCTCGAAGATCCTGCCCCGCACATTGCGCGGACGTGCCGATTCGTACCCCAGCATGGCGTATGCGGCGGGATTTATCGAACCGAAAGAACTTCGGCACGGCGGTCGGACTGCCGTCAGTCGCTCTCGATCTTCTGCTGCAGGCTCTTCTTCCACGAGGCGGCCAGCTGCGGGACGACAGCCAGTTCGCGAAGCAGCTGCGGATTGTCGCCGCGGCCGTGCATCACCAGGTTGGCCCGGGTGATGGTCCACGCCGGGTGCGGGCGTTCCACCAGAGTCAGCGGCAGGCCAGCGGCAGCGGTGCCTGGCT
>JAGQPV010000041.1 GCA_020426545.1 Planctomycetaceae bacterium | reverse complement strand
GCTTATGCCATCTGGTCGGGCGTGGGCATGCTGCTGATTTCCCTCGTGGCCCGCGCGGTGTATGGCCAGCGGCTGGATGCCCCGGCGATGGCCGGCATGGGGCTGATTCTGACCGGTGTGCTGGTCATTCAGCTGTTTTCCCGGTCGCAGGCGCACTGAAACAGCTTGCCGATTCCACCTGTCAGGGGATTGTCAGAACGCAGGACCGGCCATCTCTTATTGACCAGCTTCAATGCGAACTGCACTGGTTGAGCAGACCGTTGCCAGATGGTCCTCTACGGTGGAGCATCTGTTCCACATTCGGATGGCCGGCACAGCCGGCCCTACTGAAACAGATTGCAGTTTCCACCTGTCAGGTGACTTCCAGCGGGAACGGGTTGCCTTTGGTGAGCATGAAGGGCCGCTCCTGCTGGTCGTAGGTTTCGGTGTGCGGGTCGATACCGAGGAAGTGGTAGATCGTCGCCACAAAGTCGACGGGAGTCACCGGATTCTCCGCCGGGTAGGCACCGATTTTATCGGAAGCCCCGTACACCTGACCGCCGCGAATCCCGGCACCGGCCAGCGCCACCGTGTACACATCGGGCCAGTGTTCCCGGCCACCGTTGGACAAAGTGACTTTGGGTGAGCGACCGAACTCGGCCGCGACCACCACCAGCGTTTCGTCAATCTGGCCGGTCTGTTCGAGGTCGGTCATCAGGGCATGGAAGGCCCGGTCAAACGGTGGAATCAGGTCTTCGCGAAGGGCCTTGAAGTTGTTCCAGTGCGTATCCCAGGCGAAGCCGTTGCGGCCCTGGGTTCGCTGCCAGTTGCACTGCACCAGCCGGGTGCCGGCTTCCAGCATCCGCCGTCCCAGCAGGACCGACTGACCGAACAGGTTGCGGCCATACCGCTGGCGTTCTTCCTCGCCGGCGGAGGCCAGATCGACCGCGCGGCGCACATCTTCCGAGCCGACGACTTCCAGAGCTTTGGCCTGATTCTGCTCGATGGATTTTGCCAGCGGGCCGGTCCGCAGGGCTTCTGTCTGGCGGTTCAGCTGATCGAGCAGTGTCATTCGCCGCTGCAGCACGCCCGGTGCGGCACTGGGGGCCAGAGGCAGGTGCTTCAGGCGGAAGTCGTCGTCGTTCGGGTTGCCGCCGGTGAGCATCGGGTCGTAGCGGGCACCCAGCATGCCGGCAAACTGGCCGGCCCGGCGTCCGCCGGCCACATCCATCCGGTGGGGCACAATCACGAAGGGGAACATCGGCCCGTTGCCCGGTGCCAGCTTCGCCACACAGGAGCCCATATGGGGCATGTCCTGGCGGGACATGGCGTTCACATCGGGCACGGAACCGGGGTACTTGTAACCGGTAAACATCCAGTAGGAGCCGCGGCCGTGGTCGTTGTGTTCGTGGTGCATCGACCGGACGAGGGCCATGCGGTCCATCAGTTTTGCGGCCAGCGGGTTGTACTCGCCGAATCTCAGCCCCGGCACCGCTGTCGCGATGGTGTCGAACTCTCCGCGAATTTCCTCCGGAGCATCCGGCTTGGGGTCAAACATATCGTGCTGCGGGTTGGCCCCGGAGAGATACAGAATGATGCAGTTCTTCGCGCGGCCAAACCCCGGACCATGCTTCTGCTCGCCTTCGCTGGTGCCGGCGGTGACAGGCCGGGACAGCAGCTGCGGCAGGGCCACGCCGCCCATGGCGAGGCCCCCCACCTGCAGCATGTCGCGGCGGCCGAGGTGCGGAAAGCGGCGGGAGTGAGGACTCAGCAGCGTCAGCATAACGTTACTCCGGCGACTGGCACGGATGCGTGACTGGCAGAAACTGGCTGGAAGAAGTGGCAGCACACCGGTGGAGGGCTGGTCTGCTCCGGCCGTATTCCTGCCGGCCGAACGCTTCCGCGGTCTGCGTCTGGAAAACCGCTCCCATTGAATCCGGGAACTGAATTGCACATATTGGCATATGTTGACGTGTTCACAACTGCAGTCTAATCCGGACGCCCGGGTATCGCAATCTCGGCTGAGCGGGGTGGAGCAGTCCCGACTGCCGGGCAGGGTTCTCTGTCGTCGAGCCAGCGGGATCGTTCGGTTGAATGGAATAAGGTGCGCCGGATGAAGGAGAAGCTCCCGCGGCCATCGGCTGTCGCCCGGATTTATTTTGTGGCCCTGTGCGGGTTGTGGTTCTGGCAGCACCCAGTGGAAGCAGCCAGCGAAGAACCCGCCGCGGCGGTCCGCCCGTTTGTGGAAGAAGTGTGGCCGGGCGTGGTGCAGCGGGGGCAGACGAACCGCATCGAACTGCGGGGCACCGGGCTGGAGCAGGCTGTTGGCCTGTGGACTTCGGTTCCCGGCCTCACGCTGGCGGCCCGTCCCGTTTCTCCGGGTGACGGGGCGGCGGTGGTGCTGGAGGTGGATGTTCCCGCGGAGGCACCGACGGGGCTGTTCGGGCTGCGGCTGGCTACGGGCAGTGGATTGAGCAATGCGTGCGTGTTCCTGATCGACGAACTGGACATCACCCGGAATGAGATTCCACAGGAACAGATAGCGGGACAGCCGGCTGCCGTGCCTGTGACGTTGCCGGCCTGTGTGGCGGGGAAGTGTCGGCCGGAAGCCATCGATCGATATGCCCTCACGGTGGAGGCCGGTCAGCGGGTGGCGGTGGAAGTTGTCGGCAGCCGGTTCGGCCGGGATTATGACCCGCTGGTGCGGATCCGCGATGCTTCCGGCACAGAGATCGCCCGCTGCGATAACAGCGCCGGACTGTTTTTTGACTGCCGATTCGCTCATGTTTTCGCGGCGACCGGCACGTACACGGTGGAAGTCAGCGATGCCCGTTACCAGGGCGACTCTCGGTGGAATTATGTGTTACGCCTGGGCGACTTCCCCGTGGTGAGTTCCGTGCTGCCTTCGATCCTGCCGGCCGGTTCGCCCACGGGGCTGCATCTGGCGGCGGAGGCTGGTTCCCCGCCGGCGCGGGCGGACAGCCTGCCGGTGGCCCGTGCTCCCGCGGGGGCTTCCGCGGGGTGGTTCTTTCACGAGCTGCGACTGCAGCCGGATGCGCAGGCCATCTGGGTGCCGCTGGAAAGCGGAACATTACCCGCTCTGTTTGAGAGCGAGCCGAATAACAGCGGAGACGATGCTTCCTCCTGCTCATTTCCGGCGGCGCTGCACGGTGTGTTTGATCGCCCCGGTGACGAAGACTGGTACGAGTTCGACCTGACAAAGGGCGACAAAATCCGGATTCAGGGCGTCTCGTCGGACATGGGTTCGGCGGCCGATCTGGAACTGGTGCTGTACGAGCCCGTGAAGAATGGTGAGCCGCGGGAAGTGCGGCGGAACGATGAAACGCTGGTGCGGGATGCCGAACGTAATACCTCGTACGTCACGGAAGCCGGCTTCACATTTGCGGCCCGGTTCAGCGGAGCGCACCGGCTGCTGGTTCGCGAGGTCTCCGGAGATGGAGGTGCCGGCTTCACCTACCGGGTGGATGTGGAACGGGAAGTCCCCCGACTGACGCTGACGTCCGCTGTGGCCCGGTTATCGCTGCCGGCGGGCAGCTGGCAGCCGCTGCCGCTGACTGTGAAGCGGGAAGGCTTTACCGGTGAGATTCGGCTGTCGCTGGTGGGGGCACCGGCGGGAGTGACCCTCGAACCTGCGGTGATTCCCGATGGGCAGGATGAAATCGTCTGCCGGCTGATCGCCGCGGAAGGGGCTGCTCCGGAGATTGCCCCGCTGCAGGTGATGGGCCGGGCGGAAGCCACCGTCGAAGGCGAGTCCTTCCCCCTTTCGGCCACGGCTGGCACCCGCCCCCTGCTCGACCGTCAGCTGCGCAACAAGGACCGGATTCTGCTGGCACTGCGGATCGACCAGCGGGAGCTGCCGCCTTCACTGCGGAACCGGCTGGCGCTGCAGGTGCTGCCGGCGGCTCCGTTCGATCTGGTACTGCCCGAGGAGCGGGTGCTGCTGGCCAAGTATCTGACGGCCGATTTTCCGATTCAGATCAGGCGACAGCCGGGCTTCACCTCGCCGGTGGAGTTCGGGCTGGCCGGCGGACAGATTGGCGACGAAGCCGAGGAACGCGTGCAGATTTACGGCCGCATTCCCGTCGCCAGCGGAGCGGAAAGTGCTGTGGTGGGCCGGTTGTTCAACCGCATTCTCACCCGACCGGAAACGCACCGGGTGGATGTCACGGCGACTGCCCGGCACAACGAGCGGTGGGTCACCCTGACCCGCACTTTCACGCTGGAAGTCCGGCCGGCTTTTCAGCCACAGTTTGAGCCAGCCACCGTCATGCTGCATCCGGGGGAGACGAAAACCGTCCGGGTGACGGCGGACCGGGTGGCCGGGTTCACTGGCGCCGTGCAGCTGTCGCAGCCGCTGCCTCAACCGGGCGTCAGTTCGCCGGAGGAGATTGAAATTCCGGCGGATGAGCCGTTCGTGGAGTTTAAGGTGAGTGTGCCCCAGGATGCCGCTGCCCGCCGGGTGACTTTACGATATGAATCGGTCGGTCAGGTGGGCGAGTACCAGGAACTGCTCCGCAGCCCGCTGCTGACGCTCGATATCAGACAGCCGCCCAAACCGGCTGCGAAGTAGAAATCGCTCCATCATGTTGCAGTTGAGACGCGGACAGTTGCTGTTCGGGATAACGGGAGTTGGAATGACGGGCAGAACTGCGTTCATGACATTGGCTCTGTGTCTGGCCGCCGGGATACCGGCGACAGCTGCCGAACCTGCGGTGCCGGCGGTCTCTTCACCGCAGAATGAATCTGTGCAGACGGCCCTCGCCATCTCTCCGGCGAGTGTGCAGCTGACGGGCCTGCGGGATCGCCAGCAGCTGCTGGTTTCGATCCGTCCGGACGGAGCAGCGGAAAACGCGCTGGCCGATGTCACCCGCCAGGCGACGTTCGACAGTCTGGAACCCTCGATTGCGCTGGTCAGTCGCAGCGGGCTGATTGTACCGCGAGGTCAGGGCGAGGCCCGCATTCGGGTGGAGTACGGCGGGAAGTCTCAGGTTTTGAATGTCACCGTGGATGGCATCGGTGCGGCGGAACAGGTCGATTTCCGGACTGAAGTGATTGCGGCTCTGTCGCGGGCCGGCTGCAGCCAGGGCTCGTGCCATGGCGCACCCCAGGGGAAGAATGGCTTCCGTCTCAGTCTGCGGGGCTACGATCCCGACCTCGATTTCGAAACGCTCGCACGGGAAACCGGCGGCCGGCGGGTGAATCCCTTTGACCCCGATCAAAGCCTCATCCTGCGGAAAGGCCTGGGCACCGTGCCGCATCAGGGAGGCGTCCGCTTTCGGCAGACGGATTCCTCGTACCAGATTCTGCGGGCCTGGATTCAGCAGGGCTGCCGCGATCAGGGACGGACCCGCCAGTTGACCGGGCTGGAAGTATTGCCGGGCCTCCGCCGGCTGGCCGAAGACTATCCGCAGCAGCAGCTGGTGGCGCTGGCCACGTTTGATGATGGCACCGTGCAGGACGTGACCCATCTGGCCGTGTTCTCCTCCAGCGACGAAAACGCCGCGACGGTTACTCGCGATGGTCTGGCGGAGTTCAGCACGACGGCGGAAGCGACGATTCTGGTCCGGTATCTCGATCAGTTCGCCAGCTCCCGGCTGATGTGGGTGCGGCACAATCCCGAGTACCGGTTCGAAGGCCCTCTGGCGGCGGGCCTGATTGACGAGCACATTTTCGCCCGTCAGCGGCAGATGCAGGTGCAGCCGGCAGCTCTCGCGAACGATGCGGTTTTTCTCCGTCGGGCCTGTCTCGACACCATCGGCACGCTGCCCACGGCAGAGGAAGCCCGGCGTTTTCTCGATTCCACCGACCCCGACAAGCGGAGCCAGCTGATCGACCGGCTGCTGGAGCGGGACGAATACGCTCTGTTCTGGGCGCTCAAATGGGCCGACATCATGCGGGGCAGCGAAGTCACCATCAGCCGCCGCGGCGTGTTCAGCTTCCACCGGTACCTCGTGCAGCAGTTCCGCGAGGACCGGCCGTTCAATGAGTTCGCCCGCGAGACGCTGACCAGTCTGGGCAATACCCTGCACCGGCCGGAAGCCAGTTTTTTTCGGGTGGCCCGCACGCCGGAGGAAATGGCCGAAGCGGCTTCGCAGCTGTTCCTGGGGGTGAGAATCGGCTGCGCGAAGTGCCACAACCATCCGTTTGAGTCAATCACGCAGGATGACTATTACGGGCTGGCGGCCTGTTTCGCCCGGGTGAAGTTCAAGGGGAAACAGTTCGGTCTCGACGATGAGGTGGTGTACCTCGATCAGCGAAGCGAAGTGCGGCATCCCCGGACGAACACCAATGTGGTGCCGGCCATGTTCGGTGTGGTGCAGGAGGAACTGGCGGCTGGCGAAGACCGTCGCGAGCAGCTGGCGAGCTGGCTGACGGCTGCGGACAACCGCTGGTTCGCCCGCTCGAACGTGAACCGGATGTGGTTTCACCTGTTCGGTCGCGGGATCGTGGAGCCGGTGGACGATTTCCGTGAAACGAATCCGCCTTCGCATCCCGAACTGCTCGACGCTCTGGCCGAAGAGTTTGTTCGCGGCGGATACCGATTCCGTCCGGTGCTGCGGATGATTCTCAATTCACAGGCCTACCAGCTGGGGTACGAGGCCCCTGCCCCGATTGCTGGTGCCGCGGAATCCACGAAGTATTTCGCGAAGGCCCAGGTGCAGATGCTGACCGGCGAACAGCTGCTGGATGCGGTGTCTCTGGCCACGGGGGTACCGGCCCGGTTCGAGGGTTATCCCGTCGGCACACGGGCGATTGAACTGGCCGAAGGAGCCGTCGATCATCCCTTCCTGCAGGCGTTCTCCAAACCGGTGCGCGATGTGACCTGCGAATGCGCCCGCGATGGAGATCCTTCCATCGGACAGGTGATTCATCTGCTGAACAACCCGGAGATTCAGCAGGCCTTCCGCGCGCCCGAGGGACGGCTGACCGGCTGGATTCGCGCCGATAAGAGCGATGCGGAAATTGTCGAGCTGCTGTATCTCTCGACATTGTCCCGCCGGCCGACATCAGCCGAGACAAAGCTGGTGCAGCAGCATCTGGCGCAATCGGAAGAGCGGGCCGCCGGTCTGGCCGATATCCAGCACGCGCTGATTAATTCGCATGAGTTCCTGCTGCGGCATTAAGTGGCCTGGCGGTCACGATTCAGGAATCAGCGTCCGCAGCACCATCGAACATGGCGGTGAACCGCCTCTGCATTTCCTCAGGGGCGACGTCTTCGATGTGGGAACCCAGCAGCCATTCGTGGCCGAACGGATCCCGCACCGTGGCGGAGCGTTCGCCGTAGAACTGGTCTGTCGGTTCCCGCACAATCTCGGCTCCGGCGGCGGCCGCCTGGCTGGTCAGCGCATCGACATCGTCCACATGGAGATGGATTGCCGCGCCGGTGCCGCCAGTCGACTGCGGCCCGACGATACCGTATTCCGGGTATTCATCGGACAGCATGATGACCACCGGCCCGAACTGCAGTTCCGCATGGCCCACCCGCCCGCCTGGTTCGGCCAGCCGGAAGATTTCCGTGGCGCCAAATGCCTGCCGGTAGAAATCGATGGCGGCGGGAGCACCACGCACCCGCAGGTAGGGAAACATTTCGCGAATCGGCCCGGCGGTCGGAGTGTGATCTGCAGTCACTGGTCTGGCTTTCGCGTACTGGAGGAAGGGCTGTCCGCGGAGGAACTCTGCGGGCTGTGCTCTGTGGTGAACGGCGGGGGGACGCTGTCGGTGGAATCGCCCGCTGCGGGCGAACGGGTAAACGGCAGCAGCAGCATGCCCGGCAGGCGGTCCACCTGCTGTTCCTGGCGGAACTCGTCGAGGCCGATGGTCATGCCCGTGTGGCCCAGTTCCGGCTGGGCGCGGTACGTTCCCAGCAGAAAATCCCACCACGGCAGGTTGAAACCAAAGTTGCTGTTGGTTTCCCTCCGAATCACCGAGTGATGCACCCGGTGCATATCGGGAGTGACCAGCACCAGCCGCAGCAGCCGGTCGATTCCCGCGGGCAGGTAGACATTACTGTGATTGAACATCGAGCTGGCATTCAGCAGCACTTCAAAAATCAGCACGGCCACCGCAGCCGGGCCCAGCATCAGCACGACCGTCAGTTTGATCAGGGCGGACAGCAGGATCTCTCCCGTGTGAAACCGCAGCCCGGTGGTCACGTCGATGTCGAGGTCCGCATGGTGTACCCGGTGCAGCCGCCAGAACAGCGGCACCGCATGGAACATGACATGCTGCAGGTAGATTGCCAGATCGAACACGACCACCGCCAGCAGAATTTCGGCCCAGGCCGGCCACTCGACCAGGTGCAGCAGGCCCATCTCCCGTTCCTCCAGGAACAGGGCTGCTCCCACGGCGGTGACGGGAATCGCGACCCGCGCCAGGACGGTGTTCAGCACGACCAGCACCAGGTTGCTGGTCCACCGCCAGGGTTTCGCCGCAGTCAGCTTCCGGCGGGGCAGAAGCAGTTCCCACACGGCCATCAGGGCCAGCACGCCCAGAAAGCAGGCCGGGCGAATGATGTTTTCGGGCAGGCCGTCGATCACATCTGGCTCCCCTGCCAGGCAGGTTGTCAGTGTCAGGGAATGAGCAGTTCACGCCGGGAGCAGTTGACGCGACGTGCGGTTCACACGGGAGTATGTGCCGCCACGGCTTGCCGGCGTGGCTGTTCGCCATTCAGGCCGACAGTGCGTTCCAGCAGTCTGCTGATTCGCTCGGCTTCGATTTTCCCCTGCAGATGCCGCAGCAGGGTGATCCGTTTGCCGGAGGTGGTATGCAGCTTCAGCGAGTAGTACATCTTCGTGCCGGACTGCATCGAACTGCTGGCCCGGAGGCTTTTGATGTCTTCGGGTGCATAGCGGACGGTCCGTGCCAGCAGGGGCATTCCCGTATGAATCGTCAGCCGGCCGTCTTCGGCTTCGAGTGTGGAAGACCACAGCCACAGATCGATCGTGAAGATCGTCATGCCGATGCCGAACATGCCGAACACGATGGGAAACAGCAGCGGTGCCCCCATGTTCCAGGCGAACCAGGTGGCCCCCAGCCAGATGACGAGGAATACCGTCAGGCTGCAGGCCAGACCGGGCTGTGAAGCCATGGGCTGACGAATGCGGACCGTGTCGCCCGTTGTTTCGACCCTCAAACCGGCCGCACGCACCAGGTCTTCGTCCGACAGCTGGTGCTCGTATTCCGCGAGGGCATCGAGTGGCTCGAAATCTTCCGAACTGGCCGGCGTGCGGAACACGGGGACTTCGAACTGGGTGGCAATATCGATACCGGGAACATCGGCCTTGAGTTCCAGTCGCCATTCGATGGTGCGGGGGCCTTCATCATCCGAGGGTTCCGCATCGAAGGGAATCGCGAAATAGACCGGGACGGCGGTGCCCGAGAACTGCTGGCCGTCCAGGGTGCGGGTCAGAATTTTCTGCTCCTGCCAGATAGCCGTTTCGTGGTTATTTTTTCCGCTGGACGTCCGGCGGATGCAGGTCAGACTGAGTTCCCAGCCATTCCGGGCATCGATGGTGCGATCAAACCGGATGACGCCGGCCAGCGGTCCGCCGATCACACCGGGTACCGAGGCCATGATGAATTCCGGGTTGCCTCCCTTGCGTCGCTGCAGCAGCATTCGCCCCGCGGTTCCCAGCAGGACCAGGCCCGCCAGCGGAAACAGCAGCGCCACCAGAATGGCCCTGTTCCCATCCTCCAGCTCGGAAGGAATGGCAACGACCGCGGGCGACGAGAGGAGAATGCAGAACAGCCCCATGCCGCCCAGGACGGCAATGCCCAGCCAGCCTGAGGGCCGAACCCGCCCGGCCGCCCAGTCTTCCCGCGCCAGCCAGGGTTCTCCCGGGTGTTCGTCATCGGCGGCCAGCTTCTTCTGGCGTTTCTTTTCCGCCCACCGGCTGCCGATCAGAATTCCAAAGCCCACCCCGCCGAAAATCACCCCGAACAGACCCATGAAGGCCAGCTTGCCATACCGCAGACTGCGGTCGAGCACAGCCTGCTGCGGATCCGAGGGATTCACATATCCCGTCCAGGGCTGACCACGTCTCTTGGCCTGGTTCAGGTCATTGACGATGTCCTCATGCCAGCTGCCGAGATTATCGGAAGAGGTATGCAGGCCCACGCGGCTGCCGGAATACTGCCGTCCTTCCCACTGGTAGCTGTATTCGGCCACTGCCTCATATGTGTCGGAATCATCGCCGCGGTGAGTTTCCGTATGGGCCCTGAGGATTGTGCAGGGGGCGGGTTCCCAGCTTTGCATCATTCCCCACTCGGCCAGTGTCCACAGCACCACGCCGCCCATGAACAGGCCAATACCGGCAAACGGCAGCGAGAACAGCATCAGCCCCCATTTCCCCCCGCCGGAGGAAGACGTACTGGTGCGGCTGGAATTACGTGTCTGGAATGCCAAGGTCCTGTGCTCCTCATGTCCGCTGGCTCACTTCAGGAAATCCACCTGAAGCGAACGTTCCGCTGCGTCCGCCGTCCGTCGGGAATGGATGCAGGTGCGGCGCGGCTGGCCTGCTGAATTTTCTGCCTGAAACTGCGTTCTGCCACTGCCGGGGAAAACGCAGCGAAGCCATTCTGGTTCATGGGAGAGGGGCTGCCGAAGGCGGAAAAGTCAAAAAGGGGCGCACTTCAGCGATTGGCCGGCCTGTGCCGTCTGCAGGGAGTCGGCTGACCGCTGCCGCAGCAGCGGCCGGGAGGCCGGAATCAGGGCATTTCCCCTTCGACTGGCAGGCCGGAGGCCAGCAGCACGGCTTCCTGCACGTTGAGATCGTGCTCGGGAGTAAACGACAGTTCCCGTTCGCCCCGCGCCACGGCGGCCAGTTCGGCGGCATCGCCCACGTACCGCGGGTAGGAGCCGAATTCGATCGTCTGGTAGCCTTTGCGGTACTTGCCGCGTCCCCGGGAAAAGGCAACCCGCACTGCCGGCCTGTCGAGCGGCTGAATGTGCAGCGTCCCTTCCGTGCCGCAGACGGTGAAGTGCCGCCGGGCAAACCCTTCAACTTCCAGGGCCGTCGAGCGGACCGTAGCCAGGGCCTCGGGATATTCAAACACGGCCAGCATGTTGTCCCGCAGCGAATCCTGCTGCGGCCCGGACTGACGATGGAAGGCGGTGATATTTTCCGGCCGTCCCAGCACGCCAATCACCAGATCGATGATGTGGCAGCCCAGTTCGAACATGATACCGCCGGGGTACTCGGCCAGGCTGCGGCGTCCGCCGGTCGGCACGACCTTGCTCATCACCGTGTGGACTTCAAACGGTTCGCCCAGCCAGCCGGCATCGAGGAATTTCCGCATCAGGACCACGGCCGGGCTGTAGCGATACATGTAGCCCATCTGCACGGCCAGTTTTCTGCTGCTGGCCAGTTCCATAATCCGGCGGTAGTGCGGCAGAGATTCTCCGGCCGGTTTATCGAGATGAATGTGCTTGCCCGCCTGAATGCATTTTTCAGCCGTCGGCAGCAGATCGCGAACCTCGGTTTCCACCCCCACCACCTGCAGACCGGGAATGTTCAGCAGCTGTTCGACGGACATCAGCGGGACATCGGCATAAATTCCCTGCCGCGCGCGGTCCTGAAGTTCGGGATCCGGTTCGGCCAGGCCGACGACCTCGTACTCCGGCGATTTGAGATACACGCTCAGCTTGGAAGCATGGGCATGGCCGGTGCCAATCTGAGCGTAACGCACGGGTCTGGGCTGAGCAGCTGGCATGGCGGCTTCTCGCTTCCTGTGTCGCGGCTGGTGAATGCCGGCGGGCTTATGTGGTGCCGGGCGATTTTGCGGGTTCGGCGCTGGCGGAAGAATCGGCAGCGGGCCCGTCTGACTGCAGCCCGGCGGTACGGCGGTCGGCGGGGAACAGCAGCACGAACACCACCAGGGCCACCAGCGCCATGACACCACTGGTCAGCCAGATGGCGGGCCAGTCGCGCGTCAGCACTTCCCGTCCGGTCTCGGAGATCTGCACGAGCGTACTGAGGCCGGCTTCGCTGGTGATTCCCCAGGCTTTCCGCAGCGACTGCGAGCTGGAACCGGTGGTATACAGATCGCCGAACCAGCCACTGATCAGCCCGCCCGTCAGCCCGCCGACTCCCAGAATAAACGTTCCATAGAACGTCTGCATGCTGCCGCGGGCATCCGGCGGGGCCACACGGTCCACGTAAATGAAGGCCGCTGCCAGGAAGCAGCCGAAGCAGAACCCGTGCAGGGCCTGGCCGACAGTCACCATCAGCATGGTGATCATAAAGCTGCCGCCCAGGGTAATGGCCCAGGCGAACACCAGGCAGCGCACCATATACGCCACCAGGCCGGCAGTCAGCGTCCATTTGAAACCAAAGCGGCGAACCGACCAGCCGAGGGAGGCCATCACAATGACTTCCCAGATCTGCCCGATCGAGCTGATCCGCTGTTCCCACGCTCCGGGAACGTTCCCTTTCTCCAGCACCGCGCTGAGGAACGGCGCGTTCCACACGAAATAATATTTATGCACGATGGCCACCATCAGGCTCACCACAATCAGCACGAGAAAGTTCCGCTGATTCAGCAGTGCCAGCACGCGGCCCGGAGCCAGACTGTGACGGTCGTCGGTCCGCGGCGGAGTGGAAGGCAGTGTCAGACAGTAAACCGTCATCAGCAGCCCGGCGATGCCCGCCAGTGCCAGTACCACGCCCCGCTGCTGATTGAGCTGTTCTCCCTCGAGCCCCTTCAGCAGCACGACTTCCACCAGCCAGGCCGGCAGCACAAAGCCGATGGTGCCCCACAGGCGGATCAGCGGGAACTCGCGGTCGCGATTGGCCAGGTGCTGAAAGGCGAGCGAGTTGGTCAGCATTAAGGTCGGCATGTAAATCGTGGCATAGGCCGTGCCCAGCAGCACCACCGGCCAGAATCCCTGCGAAACGTACAGCGACAGCATGATGATTCCGCCGGCCAGGTGGCTCACCGCGAGCACTCTGTCGGTGGAGAAATGGCGGTCGACAATCTGCCCCAGCAGGAAGGGGGTCAGCAGTGGCCCCACGGCCAGTGCCGCGCCGAACTGTCCCAGCTGCGTGGATGTGAAACCCAGGGCATCCTGCAGGTACAGCGAAATAATGGGCAGGTAGCAGCCCTGAATGAAGTACTGCAGAAACATCATCACGCACAGGCGGGCCATCAGCGGGCGGCCGGTGCGTGGCTCGGCGGTTGAGCTGGTCTCTATGGCGGACGTGTGGGTCATCGATGGATCCATGGATTCCCGGCCGCGCCGACCGGCTGCGCTGGTCTGCCCGTCCGCAACTGCCTCAGAGTTGAGGCAACGGCCTGCGGGCTGAATGCGGAAGTGACCTCTGACCCGGCCAGGCTGTTGCCTGCCTGAATCTGCCGGAAAGTGGCCAGCGGGGCTGCCTTCCTGCTGCAGGGCACTGTACCGCTGCCGAGTGAAGCGTGCAATTCCTCACTCCGGTTGCTGCTGCCACAGGCAGTATGCTTGCGGCCAGACTGGCATTCTGGTCATCATCGGTGGCCCGTCCTCCCGGACTGAACCGCTCGTCTTCGTTTCTGGAACTGGTGCCGTATGCCTGCTCTGCCCGTTGTCGCTCTCCGCTGTCTGTCGGCTCTGTGCCTGTTGTGGCTTTCGGCTGGGCAACTGGCGGCCCAGCCCCGCCCTGCGGAACCGAAGGAAAGACCCGGAGTGAAGCTGAGGCGGCTCTGTACCGCCCCCGGCTATTCGGAAGGCCCGACGTGGGTGAACGGGCAGGTCTTCTTCTGCAGTGACGGGCTGCAGCGGGTGGGCGAAGACGGCCACCCCGAACTGTGGCTCGATATCCAACCGGCCGGCACGGTTTTGCGGGGCGATGGAACACTGCTGATCTGCGATAACCGCCATAAGGCGCTGCTGCAGCTGTCGCTGGATGGCGAGCTGAATGTCATCGCCGATGAATACGACGGAAAGCCGCTCAACAGCCTGAACGATCTGACTATCGACGCCGCAGGCAACATCTACTGGACGGATCCCGCCGGCTCCTCCGCGAAAAAGCCGGTGGGCCGTGTGTTCCGGGTGACGCCCGCCGGGGAAGTCTCCGTGGTGGCGGATGGGCTGGCCTTTCCCAATGGCGTGGAAGTCGACCCGGACAGCCGGTTTCTGTACGTGATTGAATCGCAGAGTCAGAAAATTCTGCGGTATCCGCTGCTGGCCGAGGGCGGTGGCCTGGGGAAGGTTGAGACGTTCTACAACCTCGGTGGCAACGGCGGTGATGGCTGTGCCTTCGACGTCGATGGCAACCTGTGGGTGGCCGATTTTCACCGGCCGGAGAATGGCCAGGGCCGCATCACCATCATGGACTCAGAGGGCGAATGGCTGGGCTATCTGCCCGTGCCGGCGAAGGTGGTCAGCAATATCGCCTTCGGTGGGGCCGAGCACAACCAGATCTTCTGCACCACCGGCACACCGCCGGGCGTGTTCACCGCACAACTGAAGATGAAGGGGTTCGCCGGACACCCCGGCAAAGAGATGAAAGTCGTCCGCCAGTTGCCCATCGCCCCGGAAAGCCGTGCTTCGCGGGTTCATCCCCGCCGGTTTGGCGTGCCCGGTGGGGAAGCCGGCACCCGTGGCTGGTACATCTGGGAGAAGTACGATCCCGCCACGGGCCTGGCCGAAGTGCGGCACGAGGGCCGGAACGAGCTGTATACCACCCGGGTGCTGCCCTGGGTTTCGACTTACCGGCACCTGGCCTATGGTGCCAGCCCGGAAGACCTGCTGCCCGGCGAACGGGTGAACCTGTTCTTCAGCCGCGACCGGGACAATCCGAGAGCGTACCTGACCCACTTCCAGGATGAAATCTGCCAGATGAAGGGGCACAACCACTTCTGGCAGGTGGAATCGGTGACAGAGGACGGCACCGAGTTGACCGCCCGGGTGATGGCGGGCGACAAGCCGCTGAACGAGGACATCGCCACCTTCCGGTTCGCGGCCGACTGCCGTTTTGTGCGGGAAGCCGAGAATGTCGCAAAACCGCAGCTGCAGCCGGGCGACAAGGTCTACCTCACCTGGTGCCGCGAGAAAGATCAACGGGTCGTCCATCTCCTGGCCGATGCCGCCAGCCTGCCCGTACTGAAACAGGAGCAGGAACAGCAGATCGCCGAACAGGTTCGCCGCCAGGGCCTCTCGGGCTGGGTGGAAGCGGTCGATGGCAGGGAGATTCGCCTGCTGATCTTCGGCCGGCACTGGGCCCAGGCCAATCCACTGAAAGCCGGCCAGTCGGTCACATTGCGTGCCCCCGGGGTGGCAAAGTCAGCGGACGAGACGGAACCGGCACTGCAGCAGGTCACGGCAGAGCTTGTCTCCCGGAAGAACCTGGGCCGTTACGGCTCCGGAGCGACCGTGGCTGTATTGCGAACCAGTAACGTGGAAACCGCCGCCCAGGTCGCCAGCTGGCCAGCACAGCAGATCGTGCAGCTGCTGGTGAGCGAGCAACAGGACTGACGGGTTGCTTGCCGTTCAGCAGGCCGGTTCTCACTTACATCTTCGAGAGGATTTCGGACTTCTTTGCTTCGTACTCCGTCGCAGAAATTAACCCTTCCTCGGCCATGATCTTCAGATTTCGGAGTTTCTGCATCGGATCATCGCTGACAGGCGCAGGCGGTGGAGTCAAAGGTGTTTGCAGGGCGGCAGTCTGCACAATAACACCACCGGCGGAGGCTCTGTTCTCTTCCAGAGCACGGTTCCGGCGTTCTTCCAGCGAACGCTCTTCAATTCCCTGTGCAATCCGATAGACCGCCCTTGCCTGAGATTTCGGCAAGTAGTTCATAGACAGGTTTCTACCGGCTGCGATTCTGATCGTGATTGTCGAACCGAGGATGTCTTCTGACAGCCTGGCATCTCGCAGCTCGCGCCAGACGTAGTCCTGCCAATCAATTCGTCCAAGGACTTTAGGGTGATAGAAGATGAATCGCTTATTCGTCAATACGATACAGTCGGGCATCCAGTTCACGACCGGCTTGTTCTGGACTGCTACGTAAGTTAGCTCCTCATCTTCCATCAGAATTTCACGAACCTTCCCGACGACTTTAGTGATGACTTCCTCTGGTTGATCATCCAGTGTGAAAGCACTGAGCAAGGCGGGCACGGCTTTGGTGGGATGGGCTTCAGTTACAATCAGCTCTGCTTTCCTGGGAGGCTCTTTTCGGCGTTCGAGCCAGCCTGAAACTGCACCACCAATTGCAGACGCAGCCGAACCGGTGGCAGAAGCGACTGAGGAAGCCGCTTGAGATGTAAGAGCGATGAGCGGGTCAATCTCTTCCGCTTCGGGTTGTGGCTGGACTCCATCAAAAAGTCCCTTGATGCGCCCTGCTTTAATCCATTTTTCGCCATCTGCTTTACGGACCGCGGTGCCCGGCAGAATTTTTCCTTGATTAACGAAGGCCCTGATTTCGGCGGCGGAGAACGGTCCCATTTGATCAGTGCCTGTGCGGTAGAACCATTGTGAAGACATCGGTTGCACTTTCCGCCAATTGCCATGCTGGAGGTACGTTTTTGTTGGAATTCTGTTCAGGTGATTATGTTCAATTCTGAACAGCAAGTGCAAGTCTGCCGATCCGCTGCTTTGCTTGACCGGGAGTCATCGGTGCGGATCAACATGCCTTTTCCGCTCGTCTGGCACAAGTTCACGCAACGATCCGGCTTGAGCGGGTAGTTGTCCGCGGAATGGCAGTTTCCAGCGGGTCATTTACCCTCCGCCGGGAGATCGGTAGAATCGCCGGGGAACTGGTCCGCCGGCTGCCCCCGTAGCTCAGTTGGATAGAGCATCGGTCTTCTAAACCGAGGGTCGCAGGTTCGAATCCTGCCGGGGGTGCTTCCTTTTCCCGCATCACTGTCGCCAGGCATTGCCGGAATGCCCCTGTTCGACAGGGGTTTTTCATGCGCGGTGAGGCAGGGATCGCTCTGGACGAAGCGACAGGACGCTGGCCGTCCCCCTTCCCGCTGCCTGTCCATGCCGGGCAGTTCGCCCAAATGAAAATTGCGCACACGCGTTCCTTGGGTGACGGGAATCCCCGATGTTTCCTGAGGCTGTGTGATCCGCGCAGTCTTTCAGTATGTCCGGGTTTCGCGCTGCCTCCTCTCTT
>JAGQPV010000418.1 GCA_020426545.1 Planctomycetaceae bacterium | reverse complement strand
GCTGGCCGGTCACGATCCGGAAATGCTGCTCCACGCAGCAGAGGTTGAACTCCGTCGTGTGGAAGCCGCTGCCAGGCTGGGTGATTCTGAACGCCGGGCAAAACTGCTGAAACAGGCGGCTGAGTATGTAACAATCGGACTGGCAGCCAGTCCGATCAACCCAAAATTCTACAGCCTTCAGGCAGAAGTCCAGCTGTTGAACGGCCAGACGGACCTGGCCGTGACCGCGCTGCGTACTGGTCGAGAGCGCGTCAGCGGGCTTCTGACTGCAGCCGACCGGGACAGCCGGAACGAACTGAGAAGGCTGAATCAGCTGCTCACGTTCACCCTCGCCGATACGCTTACGACTACATCAGCCATCAGCCCGCACAGTGAGGAACAGCCTGAGGTGCTGCTGATCGAAGAAGAGGTTCGCGAACTGATTGGCGAACTTCGTCGGCAGACTCCAGGCTCCCTGAGTGCCGACTTCGTGGAGGCAAATCTGCTGCTGAGACAGTTCCGCTGGAAGGCTGCCCGCCCACTCCTCGAAACACTGGTGAATTCCTCTGCCACTCCCGCATCAATTTCACAGCGAGCCGTGCTGGCCCTGAGCGAATGTTTCCGGGAACTGCAGAATCCTCAGGCGGAACGCAGCCTCCTGCGCAGCCAGCTCAGTGATGAACCACTGTGGTTTCAGGGAAGACTGCAACTGGCTGAATCCCTGGCTGCCAGTGGGCAGCTCGATGCTGCCATCGAGGAATATCGCAAGCTCTCCCGTCTGCCTCAGTCTTTACTGCCACTGGCCCGACTGCTCGCTATGAAGCAGCTGACCCTACCCGCCACCCAGCGTGACTGGGATGAAGTGGAACAACTGCTGGGGCAGTCTGTCTCCGCGGGACTCAATCTGCCCGAAGTTTCCATTCTGACAGCCGAAGTCCTGTTCCGGCAGGGCGAGTTCGAGCAGGCACGGCAGCGGCTGGTGTCAGCAGCGGGCGATTTCCCCGAGAACCCGGCCATCCGGGCCGCACTGGCCGAACTGCTTCTACGCGAGACCGGAAGCGCTCTGTCCCGGCGGCTGGACAGAGCCGCAGAAATAATCCAGCAGTCCGAGAAGGAACTCGGCCCGTCTGCCGAACTCAGCCTGGCCCTGGCCAATCTGGCCGCTCAACAGTCACTTGGAGATTCCACGGAGTCGCTGCGGCGAATCGAGCAGACTACGGTTAGTTTAACCCCGGAAGATCGATACCGCGTCCTGAATCGCGTGATTGAGGTCCTGCGACAGACTGGTCAGCACGACGCAGCGTGGAAACTGATGAAGCAGCTGGCTGCGTCGTATCCGCAGAAACTGCAGCCACAGACCATGCTGGCTCGCGTTTCGATCGACCGACGTGATCCCCGGATGTGGCAGGACAGCCTGGCGGCAGTTCGCCGGATTGAGGGAGGCGGCGGCCCCTCAGGGAACTACCTGGAAGCCCTGGGGCTGATGGAACTCGATTGGCCGGAAAGCGAGGTTTCCACCAGACTGGACAACGCGAAAATCCTGCTGCACAGAGCCAGCGTTGCCCGCCCCCACTGGAGCCTGCTGCACCGGGCGCTGGGTAATCTGACGCATCGCATGGGAGACAGGGATACGGCCTTTGCCCAATTTCAGAATGCGCTGGAAGACGGAGATGAATCCCGCGAGGTCGTGGAGTACGTCGTTCGCCACCTCTACCAGAACCGCCGGTTCGACGAAGCCGACAGAGTCCTGCAGCAGGTCGCCACACGTCGGCCGAACCTGCTCAGCGGTGAACTGGCCCGCGTTGCCTGGCAGGTGGCATGGGAACAGCGACAGTTTGATGACTGGGTCCGGGTGACCGAAGACATGACCGCACAGTCAGGCGATTTCCGCGACAGAATTCTCCTCAGCCAGTTTCGTTTTGCTCGCGGTCGCCGCGGCGAGGAGGTTGAGCAGCCATTGCGGGAAGCCGTCAGAATGGCACCGGAAGCTCCGCAACCGCGACTGGCTCTTGTCTCGTACCTCGCGCGAGTCGATCAGACAGAAGCCGCCAGGCAGGCCGTCGAGGCCGTACGCAATGAACTTCCGGCAACGCTCTCTCCGTTGATCGTCGCCCAGTGCCATGAAATTCTCGGCGAACAGAAGCAGGCCGAAGAGGCATATCTCGCAGCACTTGAACTGGAGCCGGATGATTTCAGCCGACTGATCACGGTGGCTGATTTCTTCATCCGCCAGCAGAACACCGCTCAGGCAGAAAAATATCTGGCTGCTATTCTGAAAGAACAGTCCACAGCCCCGCAGGTTGCCGTCACCTGGGCTCGTCGCCGCCAGTCTCTGATGATCGGCTCCAGTGGCAGATACCGGGATACCGCCCGCGCGCTGGAACTCCTGCAGAAGAATCTCGACGACGACCAGTCACCGGAAGCGGAAGACCTGCTGGCTCAGTCGCATCTGCTGGCCCGACGCAATAACCGCCGGGACCAGTTACGCGCCATCCAGATTCTCGAACAGGTGGCCACACAGCAGCAACTTCCCTCTACCGAACGCTTCACTCTGGCCGTGCTGCACGAAGCGACCGGCAACTGGCCGGTTGGTCGCAGCCTGCTGCTGGAACTGCTGACACAGAATCAGTCGCAATTGAATCCGGCCCGGCTGGCTTTCTACGTGGAGGCCTCCCTCCGCCATGGGGAACTGAATGATGCTCTCCTCTGGATGGATAGGCTGGAGCAGCTGCAGCCGGAAACTTTTCGCACCGTCTCGCTGAGGAGCCGCTGTCTGGTCGCCCTTGAAAACCGTTCCGCAGCGGTCGAGCACCTGCGGACATTCCTGCAGCAGCAGTCGAAAGAACAGCAGAACCAGCTGCTGCCCCGCGCAGCCGCCCTCTGCCGCGAACTGGGAGAGCCTGCCATCGCTGAGGAATTCCTGCGAAGCTATGCGGCACAGGAGAATTCTCAACGGGCCCGTCTACTCCTGGCACGCTTTCTGGCCGGGCAGAACCAGCTCGATGAGGCCATGATCATCTGGGAGGCTGCCTGCAGCACCAAAACGCCTCCCGACCTGCTGGCAGCGGCTGGAGTCAGCCTGGTCAGCCACGGAAATGCGACCGAAGTTCAGCTTGACAGTGTCGATCAATGGTTCGACAGCGCCATAGACACAGGTCGGCCTCCAGCCGCGGTGGTTCTCGCTCAGGGCGACTTGAGAATGCTGCAGAGACGCTTTGAAGAGGCTGGAACGTTGTACCGCCTGGTCCTGAGACAGGCACCTGAGAACCTGATTGCCCTGAACAACCTGGCCTGGCTGCTTGCCTATCGCGGTACTGAGCTGTCTGAAGCACTCAAATACATCGAAACCGCAATCGACCTGGCTGGCCCCACAGCGGCGCTGCGCGACACCCGCGCGATGGTGCACATGGCAGCGGGACAGCTCTCAGCGGCCCTGCAGGACCTGGAACCGATCGCAGCCGACCTTCCCGAAGGTATCGGGCTCTATCATCTGACCCTGCTCCACCGGCAGCGAGACGCACTCCGAGATGCCCGGCAGACCTGGCAACAGGCACACTCGAAAGGCCTCAGCAAGTCCAGCCTGCACCCGCTGGAGCAACTCCGATACGACAGCTGCCGGAAATGGATCGATTCGAACCAGGCAAGGCAATAACGGCCTGCCAGGTGTATCTCTCGCCGCCTCAGTCTTTTCACTTAGCCTCAATAACTCTTCCCCTGAGTTCCATTCAGAAAGATCCGAAGACGCCATGACTGCCTGCGTTTCACATGCTGAAAATCTCGGAATTTCAGCAGTTTTCGGTTTGACACCACGGAAACAGCAGCGGTAACCTGCACATTCAATTAATAGAGCAGTCACTCTCAAAAGAATAGAAATCAGCTGAACTGCCTGTAATGCGACTTTCCTTCACCCACCTCCTGATGATCGCCGCCTTCTGCTGTCTGGCCTTTGTGCCGTCCAGCAATGCCCGAGCTGATCTGATGTCGACGGCATCCCTGCTGGATGCATCGCCAGCATCGCTCGTGGAGCTGGGCCTGAATCTGCGGGTCGAAACCGGAAGCAGCAGTTCCGCCTCTCAGCCAACAGCCCCCAGGCGAAACCACACGCGGTTCAATGAGCAGGACCCCGGTTTCTTCTCACCGGCGGCCTCAACGGGGTCGATGACGGGATCTCCTTCGGGAGCCTCTTCCGCTGCGGGCGGCATGTCTGCGGCGCTGTATCCTGCCATCTGCTGTCCAAAGTCGGTCAGCAGCGGTCGTCTGTATCTGGCGACGATGCTTAAACCGCAGCCGCCCGCGCTGGGCGGTGTGTTTCATCCTCCACGGGAACTGTGAGCTGGCAGCTGGCCTGTCGTCTGTCTGACGGGGCCGCCGTCTCGTATTCCAAACATACGGCTCACATTTCGTTTCCCGTGTTGAGGTTCAAACAAAGCCATGCGTCACATTGTACTTGCAGCTGCGCTGCTGGCGGTCTATACCGCCGCACCGAGCACCGCTCACGCTCTGCTGATTGACAGTTTCGACAGTTCGCAGGGCGGCTCATTGACAGCGTCACCACCGGTTAGTGCCTCCAGCACTCTGGACGATGTCACTGTCATCGGCGGAGAGCGTGACCTCTTCTTCCTCAAGAGTTCCGGTGCCTCGCCTCGCCCTTTCTCAGCAGAATCAAATTTCTTCGCTGCCGGCACTTTTGGTGTGCAGCGGCAATCCGGAGTCACCGGACGCGCACTTCTACAGTACGATGGCGAAGATAACACAGCGCCGAGTAGTTATCCTGGAGTCACGGGCAGTTCACCCTTCGTATCTGCCAGCGACCGGCTCGACCCCAGATTTGGCCTGAATCCCACCGGCCTGGGTGGTCTGGACTTCACTGAAGGTGGGGTTCATGACACCTTTTCTGTTGACGTATTGAGCGCCGCTGGAACGAACATTCTTCGGTTTACAGTGTTCACATCCGCCCTGCTGGCATCCTACTTGGATGTCGTGGTGCCTAACGGAACAATGGGGTCAGTCTTTCTGCAGTACGACGATTTTGTTGTCGCCAGCCACCTTGGTGCAACTGGAGCCGCCGACTTCAGCAACGTGGGGGCTCTGACGGTCGGCTTTACTGGAACTGCGGACGCAGATATCGAAATCAATCTGCTGGAGACCGCGGTCTTCGTTCCCGAGCCGACCAGCCTGACGATGCTTGGGTTTGGAGCCGTGGCCCTGGCCGGCTATCGCACTCGCCGTCGGCGTAAGCTGGCAGGTCCAGCCGGACCCGGCCCGCAGGGCTGAATTGCTGCGGGCACCGAATGAGTGTGTCAAGAATTTCTGCTTGAGGAGTCTGGCCATGAACCGGGGTATAACCACACGGCATCGACTCAAGAATCGATCCCGCACCGGCTTTACGCTGATTGAACTGCTGGTGGTGATTTCCATCATCGCCACGCTGATTGCGCTAGTCACTCCGGCGGTTCAGTCAGCCCGTGCCGCGGCCCGGAGGCTTCAGTGCCTGAATAACACCAAAAATATTGCCCTGGCGATCCATAATTCAGCTTCGGGCAACAACGATCGCGTGCCCCTGCTGGAAGATGGGACATTTGGCTGGCCGGTCAACATTCTGCCTTATCTTGATTCGGCGGCTCTTTACCGACAGATCAGAAGCGTCGGCCTGCCGGACGAAGATGCCAACGGCATACCCGACACCATGCT
>JAGQPV010000417.1 GCA_020426545.1 Planctomycetaceae bacterium | reverse complement strand
CTGCCCGGCACCATGTATTTTGCGATGACGGCCATTCCTGCGCTGATTGCCTGGCTGTCGCCGGGGGCTGCGGTGCTGAAGCGGAATCTGTCGCTGTGCTATCTGGCCAGTGCGGCCATGCTGGCTGCGCTGGCGGTCGTGCTGCTGGTGGATGTTTCCGACAGCATCAAGCTGGGCATGGTGATTCTGCAGGGAGCCGTTTCGGGCGCGGTGATGCCCGCCGCGATCGCTTTTCTGTGGGAGGCCATAGGCCGCGGATCCGATGAATCCCGCCGTGGCCTGGCTCTGGGGCTGGCTTTCGGTGCGGGACCACTGCTGGCGGTGGCGGGCAGTCTGATTCAGGCGTGGCTGCTGGGGACGACTTTCTTCGGCCGCGAGTTCGCCGGCCTGGCCTGGCCGTGGAATTTCGTCGTGCTGTTTGGAGGTGCCGTGCCCTGCCTGCTGCTGGCCGCCCTGCTCAGCCGGGTGCTGGTCGTGCCGCTGCCCGAAAGCGAGCCCCCCCGCGAGCCGGTGGGTGAAGTCGCCGGGCTGCTGCTGGGGCTGCCGCTGCTGCTGGCCTCGGTCGGGCTGGCGCATGTGGCCGGGCAGACGGAAGGCGGACTGTACGGCACGCTGTGCTTCCTTGCCGGAGCCGGGGCGGCGCTGGCTTTCATCTGGCATTTCCGGTCGATTCTGACGCAGCGAACTCTGCTGCTGGCGACCGTGGTGACCATTCTGGTTTACATGGGCAATATGATTCCGTCCAACATGAATCTGTATTCGCCCGAGGTGCTGGGAGATTCTCCCGAACGGTATGCCGGAACGCAGAATGCCCTGCGGTTCAGCTTCAAGGTGGTGGCGGGGTTTCTGCTGGGCTGGATGCTGACCCGCACTTCTCCCCGGGCGGGTGTGCTGGCGACCTCCGCGATTTTCCTCGCGGCCCAGCTGTGGGCCATGTTCGCCACGGGCACGTGGTATCTGCTGGCCTTTGGCCTGTATGGTGCGGGGGAGCTGGTGGGGGTGTATGCCCCGAACTACATTCTGTCGGCTTCCCGCCCGCAGGACCTGCGGAGAAACATGGCCTTCATGACCATGCTGATGGTGCCCGCCGCACCGGCCGGCTACCTGTATGGTGTGATTGTGGATGTCGTCCGCCGGAAACAGCTGACCTGGGCCGGCATGAACAGTGATGTACTGGGCTTCCGGCTGAGTTTTCTGGTGTGTGCCCTGCTGATCCTCTCCGGCATCATTCTGGCTCTGGTGGCCCTGCCGAAGAAACCGCGCCCCGCCGGCTGACAGAAGTCTTCCTTAGGATGGCGATAACGAGGCGATGAGTCTGTCGCGGAGCCGAGCGTTCCGGTTCGCATGGTTGAGTTCTGTCGTCCGGTTCCGCCGAACTGTCCAGCCTGCTCCGCTCGCCAGCCGGGGGAACTCCGCCGTGCGCGTCGGACCGTGGGATCTGTGCTGATTCTGCGGAACGGGGCAGGCTGCGGGGTGTGGCAGAGGTTTCCGGCTGAGCGGGCCTGTTGCCGGGTGACCTGCCCCAACTGCCTCAGACGTCCCGGCCGGGGGGCTTTCCCCCAGGCCGCCCGTGCGGGGGAACAGAATTGCACACGGGGTCTTCGCATCTGCGTATAATGCACAGTGGCGCGGCGGGGCGTTGCTGCTCCGCTGGTCGGCCCCGGGGCATTGTCTGGCTGAATATCTGCCTGAGAACAGCTGGCCGATAATCCCAGACCGTGGAACTGAACCAACAGCGTGTCTGGCTGGTACTCGCCTTGAGCGGGGCCAGGCTACCGCGTTTGAATATGCAGTGTGAAGGACAACACATGAAATCTTTCATCGCCTGTCTGGCAGCGGTCGCACTGCTGTTGAGTTTACCGGCGGAAACCAGTGCCCAGCGGCGCGGCGGAAATCGCGACGGGAACGGCGGTGGTGCCTCGCGTGGTGGTGGTGGCGGGGGAAGCGTCAGCCGGGGAAGATCGCAGATTCGGCCCTCCACCGGTTCCCGCTCTTCGGGTCAGTCGTCGTTCGGCCGTCCCTCTTCCGGTTCCTCCTCCGGTCAGTCGTTCTCCGGCCGGCAGTCCTCTTTCGGCCGTCCGTCTTCCGGGCAGTCCTCCTTCGGGCAGTCTTCACGCGGCTCCTCGGGAATTCAGTTTCCACGCCGGTCCGGCAGCAGCTTTCCCTCTTCCGTGCCGTCCTTCAGCCCGGCCGGGCGGTCGGGCAGCAGCCAGTTTCGGCCTGGAGGCAGTTCATCCCGGTTCGGTCGCGACCGGTCGAGAGGTGGTTCCTCATCCAGCGGGGATCGTATAGGCGGCAGCTCGTCCGGCAGTCGCCTGCAGCCGGGCTTCAGTGGAGGTTCCACCCGTCCGCAACTGCCGGATTTCGGAGATCATGGACGCTCCGGTCAGATTCCAGGCATCGGCTTCGGCGGAGACCGTCCTGCCGTGCGGAACGATCGTGGTCTGTTTGCCGGTCCCGGCCAGTCCTCACGTGGCGGCCCCTCGTCGCGTGATGGTCAGCCTGCCGGTTCGAGAGGCAGCCGGACTCGATCCGGCGGCGGCAGTCAGGAGACTCCGGGGAACGGGAAAAGCGTTCGATTTGGCGGCTCACGCAATCCGGCCAGCGGGGTCGAAGTGCCGAACCGCTCCGGTGCGGGCAGCCGGTTCGGGACTGGCGGCCAGCGGGGTAGCAGCTCAGGTTCCAGTTCCCGTTCCGACAGGGGTCGCGATCTGTCCAGCGGACGTCCGGGCGGGGACAGAGATTCGTTTCTTCCCGACCGGGGAGGCCGGAACGGCCGGTCGGCCGGTTCCTCTTCTTCAGGGCGGATGGTGCGTACCGAGCGACCTTCCTTCGGTGAACGACACAGCCGGCTGGAAGACCGTTTAAGACAGCGGGATCGCCGCGGGGGAGATCGCTCCCCTGATTCGCGGGGCCGAGATGGTTTCCGCGATCGGGATTCCGGTGATCGCCATGCGGATGGTCGTCCTGGTGGCGGTGGCCGGCCGGACGACAGAGACCGGTTCGGTCGGGGAGACCGGCACGAACACGATCACGACAGGGGCCGTGGCCACGGACATCATGACCATGGCGGTTCCCGCCACAGGCACCATCATCATCACCACCCGCACCATCGCTGGTATGCCGGGAACTGGGGCGGTGACTGGTACTACAGCTATTATGGCCCGCAGTGGAACTACTGGTGGGATCGTTATCCCTGGCTGGATAATTTCGGGCTGACCATCTGGGGCTTCGACCCGGTGGCCAGTGCGTTCGGCTACTACGGCTATGTGAATCCCTACGTCACCCAGACCGTGATTCTGCCCGGCACGCTGTACGATTACTCGCAGCCGCTGGTGCCGGCTGACCCGGTGTTCGATGACTGGGCGACCCTGGACGACCCGAGCCAGACGGCTCTGCCGCCCGGTGTGTCTCCGGAGGCCATGCAGTCGTTCGACCTCGCACGGCAGGCCTTCGCCCGGGGGAACCACGAGGAAGCTCTGCGGCTGGTTGATTCCGTGCTGCAGGAAATGCCCTCCGATGCGGCGCTGCATGAATTCCGGGCACTGACACTGTTTGCCCAGGGCGAATACCAGGCAGCGGCCGAAGCACTGTATGCCGTGCTTTCCGCCGGCCCCGGTTGGGACTGGCCCACAATGAGCAGCCTGTATTCCGAACCGCTGATCTACACTGCTCAGCTGCGTCATCTGGAAAGCTACCGGCGGGCGCATCCGGATGAGGCCGGCCCCGCATTTGTCCTGGCCTATCACTACATTACCTGTGGCCATACGGAAGCAGCCGTCGGACAGCTGCGCCAGGTGCTGCAGCTGCAGCCAGACGACCAGCTGGCCAGCCGGCTGCTGCGTCAGCTCGATCCGAAGATCAGTCTTCCCGCTCTGCCGGATGTCACCAAACCTCCGGAACAGGTGGGCAGGATCGACCCTGCCACATTGCCGGGCTCCTGGCAGGCCCGCCGGCAGAACGGCGACACATTCGAACTGGTGCTGGAGAAGGGTGGCCGGTTCCACTGGCGGTTCACCCGCAATGGGCGGGCCCAGGAAATCAATGGTGTGTATGCCATCGAGCAGGACGGCGTTCTGGCTCTGGAGATGAATGAGGGCGGCACCATGGTGGCCCAGGTGAACCAGACCGGCGACAGCATGGATTTCTACATGGTGGGCGATACTCGCGGCGCGGAACCGCTGCACTTCGTCCGGGGGCCGCGGGAGGCCGGGCCTGAACAGCCCGCATTGCCGGGTCTGCCGCCACGAGAGAATGCAGCACCACCAGAGGCTCCGCCTGCACGACAGGATCCCGCACCACCGCAGGATCCCGCAACCGGGCTGGAGCCTCTGCCCGGCCCGCGACTGCAGCCGGGGACGGGCAGCGAATAAGCCGGCGGGCCTGGCCCACATGATACCGGGAGAATGAAGGGATGGCCGAACGACTGCCCTCTGTCGCAGGCTGCATGGCGCTTCTGCTGCTGGCTGCTGCTCAGTCTGGATCTGTGCAGCGTGCCCTGGCGAAGGAACCTCCGGCCAGGAAGCCCTCCCCTCCACCGCTGGTGGAACGCATCAACCCCGACCGGGTGCAGTTCGCTTCGGAAGCATTGCGGATGCGGTACGATGCCATTCGCCAGCGGATTGGCGAAATGGTCGATGGCAGGTGGAAGACCGAACCGCTGACGCTCACTCAGCTGAAGTGGGATCGCGACCAGTATCTCTGCGCGGCCTCCTGGCAGCGGGACATTCCGCCGGAACCCGGCTGGCAGCCTCTCCGCAGTCCGCACCCTCGGCCGATGCATTCCATCAGTCTGACAATGAGACCGACGGCAGACGATCCGCGGGTGATGCAGTCCCTCGAACTCAACATCTCCCGTGTGTCCCCGCGGAATGGCTGGAGCGTGCAGATCCGTCTGCTGCACACCTCCGCCGGCGAAGACCTGCTGATGCTGTGGTTCGACCATAACCAGCGGCATGTGGGCGAGATTGCTGCTTCCAGGTGGGGGTTCTTCATGCCTGACCGTTCCGTGGGAGCCCGCGACCGCCCGAAAGGCTCGAACATCGAACTGCTCGCGCAGGCGGATGTTCCGTGGGAGCCGTACCAGCGGCAGCTGGTCACAGCGGTCGCCACTCCCCAGGCTCTGCGGGATCTGGAACTGAAGCTGTGCGATGAGCTGGAAGCTGCGCTGACAGAGGCCATTGCCGCTTCCCGGCTGAGCATGATCGACTGGACTCACGTCCGGTCGGATAACCCTCCCCGGCAGATGCCCATCGGTCCGGGCGGAGGAGAGCCGGTCGCTGCGGAGGCCCGGCGACGGCTGATCGACGAGGGCGTCTTACATCTCAACCGCCGCCGCGAACGCTGGAGGACGGAGGCCATGGAACTGCACGAAGCCGTTCGCCAGGCGTTTCCCGCTCTGGTGGAATGGGCGGCCCGTCGGCAGGGGACATCCCCCGAATGATTCTCCGCAGGTGAATCGTACCGCCCGAACAGTTACTGTAGGAGAACGCCTGTTGATAGGCCGTTGATCGACAGTTACCCGGGAAGGGACACCTCAATGCGGAAATCTTCTTCGCTGCTTCAGAGCTTCCAGCTGCCACTGGCCAGCCTGACGGTTTTCTTCAGTCTGCTGCTGAACGCCGTTCTGCCGGCGGCTGAGCCGTCAGCGACCGGAAAGAAGCCTCAATTCCGGTTCGCCA
>JAGQPV010000416.1 GCA_020426545.1 Planctomycetaceae bacterium | reverse complement strand
CCGACTGCCCCTGAGTGTACTCCACCGGCGGGCCGCCAGCGGTGGGATCGAGACTGCCGCCCAGATGCAGCACGCTGTCCCGCACGGCTTCGGCCTCCATGCGGCGGGCATTCATTCGCCACAATGTGTGGTTATCGGGGTCAGCTTCCAGCGTCGCTGGCGTGGCAGTCGCCGAGGAAGACGACAGCCGGTACGCGCCGGACAGGGCAATCCGCCGGTGCAGCTGCTTCATGCTCCAGCCATCCTCCATGAACTGCACGGCCAGCCAGTCGAGCAGATCGGCATGCTGCGGCCTGTCTGACCGCAAGCCGAAGTCGAACATTCGCTCGACCAGCGGGGCGTCGAAATGACGCAGCCAGACATGATTGACCAGCACGCGGGCCGCCAGCGGGTTCTGTCGATCGGTAATCCAGCGGGCAAAGGCCAGCCGCCGTCCCGTGCTGGTGCGGGGGAACTGCGGACCCAGCGAACTGTAAGCCGAAGATTCTTCAGCCAGCTTCGCCTCGGCTTCCTGCAGCTGCTTCTCCTGAGTTTCGATATTCTTCCGCGCCGCGGCGGCGGCCTGCTTTGCTTTGGTATCGGTCGCGGGCCTGGCGTCCGCTTCCGCTACGGCCAGCTGTGAGGCAGCCAGCTGGTGCTGCAGCGTTTTCACCGCAGCTTCCCGGTCGGCCCGGCTGGCCACCAGAGCCAGCGCGGCAAAGTCGCCCTGTTCGAGTTCGTACTTCACGGCTTCGGCAGCGGCCCGGGCTACCAGCGACTGGTGGGCGGCCTCGTCGGCCTGCACCTTGCGTTCGGCAGCTGCCAGGGCCAGCTCGGCGATTTTCACCTGCGCGGCCAGCTGTTCTTTCGTGGGTGGAGTGCCTTTGGAAGCCTCCTTCGCAGGCGTGTCGGCCGCAGCGGCCAGCTCCACCGTGGCGGGCAATGTTTCCAGCGAGACTTCGTCGAATTCGGCCGTGGCCGAGAATGTATACAGCATCAGTTTGCCGGCCTTACGGCTGGCGGGGAGGGTAAAGGCCGTCACCAGCTGGCCGTCAATCAGCACGTTGAGCAGCTGATCCCGCACGGCGACTTCCACCGTGTAGTCCACTCCCTGCTTCACCGTCATGGAAGCCAGGCCGGTCCCGGGGTAACTCCAGCCGCCCTCGCTGTTCTGTAGAGTGACCTGCGACTTCTGCCCGGAGACCGACAGGTACACGCCATTCATGGCCAGGCCGTGCACATCGAAGCCCAGGCCCACCGACTGATACTGGGCTCCACCAGTGATGCGAAATTTCGTACTGGCCCGGAAGTTGTGCGGGTGATCCAGGTGCGAGACACAGTGCACCTGCTTCGTGGCCCCGTCCGACTGCACCAGCCGGCCATCGGCCACCTTCCACATGCCGCTGGTGATCTGCCACTTCTTCTCATCCAGGGTGTCAAAACTGTCGGTGAACAGGACTTTGCCCTTCGATGATTCCGGCTTCTTCTCATCGGTGGCAGCGCCTGCCGGGGGCGTTTTGCTGTCTTCCTTCTTCGGCGTGGCCTCCGCCAGGGTGGCGCGAGCGGTTTCCAGGGTCTGCTGTTTCGCTGCCAGGGCTGCGCGGGCCTGCTCGACAGCTTTCGACGCAGCAGCAATCGCCTGCTGGCGATTCTCCGGACGCAGTGCCGGGTACCATGCCAGGACCGGCAGCTCCACCGGCTGCAGCGCGAACTCACCGCCCAGCACCTCCGGCACGCCGGGACTCAGCGGGTGGTCCTTATCGGGATTGTTCGGTTCACCCATGTGGAACAGATACGTGGGCCGGTCCATGTGCGCGTCGTAGGTCCGCACCAGCAGGGCGGCTTCGCTCATGCCGGCCGACGTGCCGGCGGCAGCCAGCGAGAACGGATCGTCCCGCACATCGTGCGGCTCGAAGATCGCCCGCAGCTCGTAGTATTCCTGCTGGCCCAGCGGGTCGTACTTGTGATCGTGGCAGCGGGCGCAGTTGGCCGTAATGCCGAGGAAGGCCTTCGACGTGTGCTCGACGGTGTTATCCAGCCAGCTGTCGCGGTTGAACTTGTACCAGTTGCGGGCGAGAAAACCCGTGGCCCGGGCCGCATCGAGATCGCCGGGGGCAGCCTCATCGGCGGCCAGCATCTCCACAATCATGCGGCTGTAGGGTTTGTCGGCATTGAGCGATTCCACGATCCAGTCCCGCCACCGCCACACATGCTCGCGACCATCGCGAATCTCATTGCCATAGCCGGAAGGATCGCTGTACCGCCAGATATCCATGAAGTGCCGGGCCCACCGCTCGCCGTACTGCGGGCTGGCCAGCAGCCGGTCGACCGCGTTTTCCCAGGCGGTCGCCGAGTCGTCGGCGACGAAGGCGTGGAGTTCCTCGCGGGTGGGAGGCAGGCCGATCAGATTCAGATACAGCCGCCGCAGCAGAATGGACCGCGACGCTTCTCCGACAGCACTGGTGCCGGCCTGCTGCTGAGTCGTCAGCAGGAAGCGGTCGATCTCACTTCGCACCCACGGCGCATCCGCCGCAGGGACAGCCGGTGCCTGGGACAGCGGCTGGAAGGACCAGTGCTGCGCGGGATCGGCCGGGGTGGGTTCATCGACCGGGCCGGGAGCGCCGGCGGCAATCCATCTCTTCAGCAGGGCCAGCTGCTCGGCCGTGAGGGCAGAGCCTGCCTCCGCGGGCGGCATGCGGGAATCTTCATCGGCCATCACCCGTTCCAGCAGCGAACCAGCTGCCGCATCACCGGGAACCAGAATCGGGCCGCCTTCACCGCCGGCTCGAATCAGCGCAGCCGTATCCAGCCGCAGGCCGGCCTGCTGCTTCAGCGCACTGTGGCAGGCCCAGCACTTCTCCTGCAGCAGCGGCCGGATCTGTTTCTCGTACAGCATCACAGCGGCCGCGTTCTGCCCGCCAGCCGGCTGCTCCGCCGCGGGCTGGTCAGCAGCGAGCAGCGGGACGTTGACCGAACCCACCAGCAGACCGGTCAGCCAGCAGAGCGGGAAAGCCACCCGGCTCTTCCAGCTGCGAACAGTCTCCAGTGGCAGGCCTGCATGTGCTGCGTTGTTCATCTGGAACTCGTCTCTTTTCATCAGGTTGCCGTTTCAGTCAGCCGCTGCCAGGCCTGCTTTGAGGACGCCGGCAGACGACCGCTGATGCATACATCGGGATCAGTCTCCATGATACCCCACCGCCCCGCAGTCATGCCACGAAAGAGACCGAACCCGACCGGACCAGCCTGCCGGCATACCTGGCCCGGCAGGTGACATTCGTCGATTTCTCCTCTACCATCGCTTCCGCCTCGTCCAATCGACTCTCTGCTGGAGGATAGCCCACGATGACCCGACCTGCCGTGTCTGACCGCCGCTGCCTGTCCACCGCCGGCCTGTGCCTGGTGCTCTTCTGCGGCGGAATCGCGAGCCGTCCCCTTCCGGCCGCGGACGATCCCGCCACGACACCTGCAGCCACTGCCGCCAGTCAGGCCGAGGAAAAAGACCAGCAGCAGAACCTGCAACCCGTCGAAATCGGCTCGCGACGGGAGCTGTTTGTCGACCGGCACCTTGTGGGCGAACTCAAGGGCACGCAGCTCAAACTGCATACTCCGCAGCTGATGCCCGCGATTGCGAAGCCCCGCCCCCACGGACATTATGCCACCGTGCTGCGGGCGGACGATAAATTCCAGTTCTACTATCGGGGCGACACCATTCCCGGCAACCACTGGAAGAAAGGCTGGGAGCAGTACCACGAAGGCGAAGTCACCCTGTATGCCGAAAGCCAGGACGGCATTCACTGGACAACGCCCGACCTGGGCCTGTACGAACACGAAACATTCCCCGCGGGCAATATCGTGCTGATGGGCGAGTTCCTCACTACGCATAACTTCACGCCGTTTATCGATACAAAGCCCGGCGTACCGGCCGACGAGAAATACAAGGCCCTCGGCGGGCTGGCCTATCAGCCGCATGAGAAGTATCAGGAAGTACGCCGAAAGCGCGGCCCGGGCGGGCTGAAAGCCTATGCCTCGCCGGACGGGATCCACTGGCGGCGGATTCAGGATGAACCCGTGGTGCCCGAAGAATGGGGCAAATACTTCGATTCGCAGAACTACGCCTTCTGGTCGGACAGCGAACAGTGCTATGTGTGCTACTTCCGCCGCTTTCTGCGGGGTTATCGTGGTATTGCCCGCACGACCTCGAAGGACTTCCGTACCTGGACGGAATTCGTCGAGATGGAAGCCAACCTCCCGCGGGAACACCTTTATACACCCTGCACGCAGCCCTATTATCGGGCACCACATATTTATATTGCGCTGCCAACACGGTTCATGGCCCAGCGGGGCGCCGCAACCGACATCCTGTTCATGTCGACCCGCGGCGGTTCCTCGTTCGACCGCGAATTCACGCAGTCGTTCATCCGTCCCGGTCTGGGGGCCGACGGCTGGGCCAACCGGGCCAATTATGCAGCCATCGGCATTCATCAGACCGGGCCGAACGAAATGTCGCTGTTCCTGACGCACGGCCGGCGGTACACGCTGCGGCTGGACGGTTTCGCTTCCGTCAACGCGCCGCTGGCAGGCGGAGAGATGATCACCCGCCCGCTGATCTTCACCGGGAAAGAGCTGGAGATTAACTATTCCACCAGCGCGGCCGGGCAGATGCTGGTGGAACTGCGGGACGCCGCCGGACAGCCAGTACCCGGCTTTAGTCTGGAGGAATGCGAGCCGATTTACGGCGACCACATCTCCCGCGTGGTGAAATGGAACAACGGGGCCGATGTCTCCGCCCTGGCCGGCCAGCCCGTGCAGCTGCGGTTCGTAATGGAAGACGCCGACCTGTACTCACTGAAATTCAACGAGTGATAACGGGCTGACTTCACTTAATCAGCGGGGAGCGGGGCATGGGATTTTCGCACAACGTGCTGTTTACCGCGGAATGCGTCGAGACCGACGAGTTTCCCCACCCGCGCGGCGAACCGCTGATGCGGGAAATCGTGGAGGCCACGCGTGCCGCCGGCTGGGAAACTACGGAGATCGACGACTGGCGGGATGCGGGCTTCTGCGCTGTCTGCCGGCGGGCAGCGGTCGAAGTGGAAGTGATTCTGGCGAACATTCCCGACGGACGGTGGTTCATGCAGATCTGTGCTGCTTACATCCCCGGCTGGTATGGCCGGTGGAAGGGCAGGGAACCATCGGCCACGCGGGCCGACTGTTATGCCGTGGCCCGGGTGCTGCACTCGCTGCTCTCGCGTCGGGCAGCGACCCGCATCGAGGGCTGGTGCCGCGATGGATTTCCCGGCGAAGGCGATGATGAATCGACACCGGAGCCATTGCCGTGGGACGGGGAGTGAATGGTCAGGGGCCGGTGGTCAGGATTCAGGATTCAGGGCTGCAAAAGACAGCAGTGGCAGCCTGGAATGGTCTTCGCCGGGTGCCATGCTCCACGCCTGCATGGGCATGTCTTTTCAGCATGGGCCGGGTGGCACCGGCAGTTAGATTCGTCAGGCACAGCCTGACCTGCGAAGAGAAGACCTGCAGCAGCGAAGACCACTACCTTCCCGAGTCAGGATGTGCCACCCTCCAAGCTGAGACCCTCCCTCAATCCCTCCCTGCCAGGGAGGGAAGTTCAGAGGGGACCACGCCGTGTGACATGCCCACGCTTGCGTGGGCATGTCTTCATGACGAGTTCGCCACCTTCTCTCA
>JAGQPV010000415.1 GCA_020426545.1 Planctomycetaceae bacterium | reverse complement strand
CCGGGTGGCGACGCTGCTGAAGTCGAAAAGCTCCACTCCGGAAATCATTGCCGACCTGTACTTCGCCACGCTTTCCCGCCCCCCGCGGGAAGCCGAACTGGAACAGTGCGTGCAGATTGTGGATTCCGCGCCGAACCGCAAGGAAGGCGTAGAGGACATTCTGTGGGCCCTGTTCAACTCACGGGAATTCCTGTTCCATCATTGAGTTCTCTTCCCTGGCTTATACTGTTTCCGGGCGAGTTGCCCCAAGGCAGGCAGGGACCCCGGGGGGAAGACCATTCCCGCCCTGCGGGGCAACGTACTCCGCATGGTGAACCACCCCAGCCATCACAGGGGCCACCAGATATGCACCGTCCGTTGCTCTCAGGCGTGCGACTGTTTCGTGCCGCACTTCTTCGTTTCGCTCCTCCGGCCGCAGCCACCCTGGCTCTGCTGCTTCTGCTGCCGGACCTGGGGCATGCGGCAGATAATCTGCTGCTGAGTGAGAAGGGAACCTCCCGCGCGGAAATCGTGGTCGACCCGGCCATCATGGCCGACGACCTCAAGATCAGCGCGCAGGCGCCTTTCGAGGAACGTCAGGCCGAGCAGCAGCGACAGCGGCTGCGGGAATCCGTCCGCGATCTGTCGCTGTATCTGGAGAAGATCAGCGGCGGGAAATTTCCCATCGTCGCCGAGCCTTCCGGCAAGGCGGTCGTGCCCATTCTGATTGGCACTCGCGGAGCAGCCGTGTTCGGTGTGGCGCCTTTCGGCGACCGGGCCGGCCAGGGCTGGCGGGTGGTGGTTGACTCGCAGCGCGGTGTCGGCCTGATCGGGCAGACGCCGCTGGGCACCAGTTACGCAGTTTACGAACTGCTGCACCGGCTGGGCTGCCGCTGGTACATGCCGTCCGACCTGGGGGAACACATCCCCCCGCAGCCAACGATTCGGCTGGCGAAACTGGACGAGGCCGGCGTGCCCTCCACGCTGTACCGGGGCATCTGGTATGGCGACGAAGACTTCAAACGCCGCATCCGCCAGGGCGGTCTGCTGATTCATGCCGGGCATGCGCTGGAAGGTTACGTGTCGAAAGAACAGCGGGAAGCCCATCCCGAATGGCGGGCCAGTATCGAGGGCAAACCCCATGCGGCCCTGCTGACATGGACCCGTCCGGAAGTCCGCACCGCGATTTCTGAATCCATCATCGCCCGGCTGGAGAAACGGTACGACACTTCGGTTTCACTTTCGCCCTACGACGGGGCGAAATGGGATGAAAGCTACGATACCCGGCACGACGCGGGCGACTTCGACCCCGGTCTGCAGACGGTCTCCAAGACCGACCGGCTGCTGGTTTTGTGCAACGAAATTGCCGAACGGGTCACGCGGAAATACCCCGACATGCTGTTCGGCATGCTGGCCTATGTGGATTACACCCGTCCGCCCGTGCGGGAGAAGGTTCACCCCGCCATCGTCCCGCAGATCGCGCCGATCACCTACAACCGGGCCCACCCCATGACCTTCGCCGATCACCCGGACGGCAGCACGCTGAAGGAACTGGTCGAGGGCTGGGCCGGCAAGTGCGAGATGATGTCGCACTACTGGTACGGCTACAACCTGGCTGAAATCACGGCGCCGAATCCCTTTATCACCAAGTGGGGCACCGATATTCCGCTGCTGATGCAGAACAACTGCCGCTTCTGGCAGCCGGAAACACTGCCGAATTTTGAAACCACGCTCATCGGTCTCAACCTCGGCATGCGGCTCGCCTGGGATTCCTCGCAGAAGCCGGAAGACATCGTCAGCGAGATCATGCGGAACTTCTACGGTGCTGCGGCAGAGCCCATGTCGGCTTACTGGCACCATATCGACCGGGCCTGGATTGAAGGCCGCGAATACTCCGGTTCAGGCTTTGGCTACCTGCGAATCTTCACGCCGGAAAAACTGCAGCGTGCCCGTCAGCTGATGGATGCAGCGACAGCCGCCTGCCGCACGGCTACGGAAAAAGCCCGCGTGCGGATGGCGGATGAATCCCTCACCCGGTTTGAACTGCTGATGCAGCTGCGCCGCGATCTGGCGGAGGGCCGGCTGGCCGAGCTGCACAGCGGCGCCGAGCGCTGGCGGACCATGTCGGAGGAACTGCGGGAGAAATACAAACCGCAGTATGCCTTCAACAGCCACGGCGGCCATTTTGCACTGAGTTACTTCAATGCATTCTTCGGCAAAGCCTTCGATGAAGGCAGCCGGCTGGCCGCGGAAAACGAACTGCTGACCAGTGAGAACCCGTTGCGGGAATGGTCTTACCTCAAAGATCCCGAACAGGTGGGGGTGGAGCAGAAGTGGTTCCGCCCGGAGCATGACTCCAGCAGCTGGAAAACCACCGACACGGGCACGGAGACCTGGTCCACGCTGGGGCATCATCACGATATGGGCGTGATGTGGTACCGTCGCATGGTGGCTGTGCCGGAAGTCCAGCAGGGGCGCAACCTGCTGCTGTGGATCCCCTCAACCGACGGTGCCGTCCGGGTCTACGTCAACGGTCGGCATGTTTCCTGGCAGGATACGAAAACGGGCGAATCCGTCGAGGAATTCACCGGTTACTGCCAGCCGGCCTCGTTCGACATTACGCGGTACGTCAGGCCGGGCGAACCGAGTCAGATCACCCTGCGATGCGACCGGAAATTCCTGAACGAGCTTGGCACAGGCGGGCTGCTTGCTCCGCCCATGCTGTATCTGTCTGGCAGGTAAAAAGGCCCGCGGCCCGCAGTGAGCTGGTTCTGTATGCCGGCCCTGCAGCAGCAGTCAGCCGGCGACGGAGTAAATCGGGAACTGCTCAATAAGGCGAGCAGGCACAGTTGGATCCACCCGTGGCAATGGGAGCCAGCGAAGCCGACTGAGTCGGGGCAGCCATGCCATACATGTTTCCCGCCGGGGCGGAGGCATAACCACAGGCTCCACGGCTGTGGCAGCAGCCACTGGACAGAGCAACGAGCAGAGCGGCAACAGTGCAGAAAATGAACGGCTTCATGGCCGGGAACTCCAGTGAGGGGGAGAGCTTTTGCTGGCAGTCTGCGGCAGTGCCACGACGGGCTGCGGACAGACTGCGATGAGAGGAGCGGGGGAAATATGCGATCTGTCGAACTGCCGCAAGAGCAATTCGGCAATTTCTGCCGAATGCAGCGGCAACTTCCCGCTGGCGATTCCTGCGACCAGTCACGGCAGGCCCCCGCATTCCTCGCCCGAACTGCCGGCCCCCCGCTGCGTTAGCGAAACGCTCCTCACATCAGGCGAAAACCGTCGACTCCGTCCCAACTGCAGGAAAACAGAGCAACCGCCGGCGAACTGACTCGGCGGCACCCGCCTCGCGGGTTACACTGCTCCGGGTCTGTCCGGAAACCCTCACTCCCGGGCATCAACCAGTTGGATGACTGGATCAGTGCTTCCGGCTTTCTGCACGGCCGGTTTTTCCGGCCGCCGGGCCCCGGTGTCCTGCCTGCTGAGTCTCTGCCTGCTGACCGAAAGCTCTCACCACCTGACGGCCTCTCGCGGGCCGTTCCTTCAGACTTCTTCAGTTGCAGGATGCTGTGACTGAGCCCTCCCCAACTGCCGGGGCCTGCCCCTGTTCACACTGGAACAAGCCAGAACGTCTGGCAGTGCAGTTCAATGGAACGAATTCCGGAAACTGCCGCGGACTCTGGCGAAACCCTGTGGAACATTTCCGCGTTCTACAGATTAGGCATCGCGGCGTTCAGTTTGCTGTTCAGTTGGTCCGGGTGGCTGCAGGTTTTTACTGGTTCGTCAGTGCCATTCGTCGAGTGAAACAGACAGGGTGCTGAGCGACCCGGGGGATTTCCACCCCTGTTGCTGAAGAAGTCGTGCCATCGCGGCCTGGAATAAGGAATACGGGAACCATGTGGTTTACGGAAACGCCCTGGCCCCCCATGGCCATCTGTGTCGCAGCCGCCGTGCTGCTGGCTGCTGCCTGGTATCAGAATCGTCGGGCCGTCTGGCTCTTCGGCTCTCTCGTCGCGCTGGTGGCCACGGGCGGAATCTGGGTGGTGGAACAGCAGATTGTGACTGAACCGGAACGCGTGGAGCAGCTGGTGGTGGAAATGGTCACCGCATTCCAGCAGCAGGATATCGATAGAACTCTGTCCTACTTTGCAGAGAACAACGAACGCGATCGTGGCCTGCTCAAAGGGGCCATCAAGATCGTTCACGTACACGACGATCTGCAGATTCGCGATGTGACGGTCGCACTCACTTCGGGAGCAACCCGGGCGGTCTCACGGTTCCGGGCCAATGCAACGATTGAGGTGCCGCACTACACCGGGCACCAGCCGTCCCGATGGGAAATCACCTGGGAAAAAATTGCCGGCGACTGGAAGATTATCCGCGTGACCCGTCTCGATCCGCTGACCGGAGAAGAAAAGGGCATCCTGCAGGCGCAGTAGAACCATCGCCGCCAGGTCTTGGAAATCTGCCCGTTCCTGCTGAGTGGAACCCCGGCCGCTGGAAGTGACATCCTCCGGATGACGTTCTCCCGCCAGAGTTCCTGAGGGGCGAAGGAGTCGCTGACGGAGGCCGCAGCCAGAGAAGCATCATGCGGCACCGGTTCGTTCCTGGGGTCCGGTGCATTGTCTCCGCCGGGCTCTCAACAGTCCGCAGCCAGAATGACTGCGGACCGGAGAGCACACGGAATGCGGAGATCCGGCTTCGCCGTTATTTGCCGGCCTTCTTCTTCGCTGCACCCAGGGCCTTGCCGAGCAGCTGCGTGGCGTCGGTTGCATCCATTGCCGCCAGAATCTTGAACGCTTCGGACAGCACCCGCTTGGTTTCCGCTACCGTAATCTGAGTTTTGTCGGTGTCGGCATTGCGGGCAACTTCGTTGTAAAACTCGGAAATGTTCATCGCGACTCCACAGCAGGTCAGAAGAGGGAGAGACTTCATTCAGTCCGGCGTTTCCACCGGAAGACAGTCCATCTGAAACGGCTGAATGAAGAAAAGCAGTATGGCTTTGAGACATTGCCCTCCCGGCAATCCCGGCCACACTCCACTGAAAAGCAGAGTGTGGCCCGATCTCCCCCTGTATCACTGCCAGCCAGGGCAGTCACAGGGTTGTGGGCAGTTTCTGACCCGGAAGCGAATCAGAAATCGAGACATCGCACGAGGATACCAGCCCCCGGTTCCCGTTCAAGCCCCGCCTTCTTTCGCCGGCCGACTTTCAGCAATTCCACGGTGACAGCTGCTGATCGCTGCCGGAGCCCGCGAACCCGATGCCGCGCCGCTGAGAACAGGCACAGGAGTGCCAGCCCGTTCGAAACCGCTGACACTCACCGGGCCGTTCCTCCGAAATTTTTCTGCTGTTCAGACTGCAGGTTCTTCTGGCTTCTCCGGCGGCTGCGGGCGATCGCCATCCCGCGGGGGCCGTTCGCCATCACGGGGACGATCCGCCCCGCGCGGTCCACGCTCGCCATCTCCGGGAAATGGGGGCCGTTCTCCGTCCGGTCGGCCACCAGCCCGCGGGCGACCGCCATCCCGTGGGGGCCGCTCGCCATCCCGGGGACGATCGCCGGCTCTCGGTCCGCGTTCACCGTCGCGGGGCGGGCCGTTGAATCCGAAACGATCATGGGGAGGACCGGGGAACCGCTGCTCCCGCAGTTGCTGCACTTCCCGCCGCAGCAGGCGGATTTCCTCCTGCAGCTCCCGCA
>JAGQPV010000414.1 GCA_020426545.1 Planctomycetaceae bacterium | reverse complement strand
CAGCAGTTCCGCGTGCTGTGGTTATTCGGCGTGCCTGAATTCATCGCCGTGCCAGTCAGCCGCAATTCTCCGGGCCGGCGTACGATGTTCTGATTCCGCCTGCTGGTGGAGGCTGGAACAGTGGCAGTCGCTGAAATGGTGGGCGAACTCCTGCCAGGGATCAATAGAAGGTGGCGTTCCATTCATCCGCGATTTCTATGGGCGTGGATACGCAATTGCTGGGTTTCGAGGACTCAACCCAGCCTACGTCACTTGAGCAGGAAGCCCAGGCCGTTGCATTCAGGCGTGCTGGTGTTCAAACTGTGGAAGCCTGGCCAAGCTCCAGCCCTTCAAACCGGCACAGCCTGCGAATATCGTGTCATTTCAACCAACTAGCGACACGTCTGCGTGAAACTCAGCCTCTGGGTCCCATAGAACTTGGATCGAATGGCCTCCGAACAACCCAGAGTCAAAGCAGAATAGCGTGTACATGACGTCAATGGTGTCAAAGTCGATTGTCTTGAGACGCAGAAGTGACGAAAACTCGTCCGCAGACATCTCTCGATTCCCCTGATCGCAATACTGTGGATAAAGCTCAGAAATCATTGCCGCCTTCAGTTGCTCCCACTTCGACTTCACGTCGTTTAATGCCATTGCAGCAAGTGCAGTCAAGTCATCGTCGTCACCGCAATAAAGACGCACTTTTGTCTTCATCTCCTGAAAGTCAGTCTCTGCGACCCACAAGTCAAGCACTTCGTCATACTTGAATTCCATCGATTCTCCATAGTGACGTAGGCTGGGCCTGAGTCTGCGAAACCCAGCTGTTCCGCGTGCTGTGGTTATCCGGCGTGTCTGAATTCCGGCCCGCTTCAGCATTCGCGGCCAACGACGACAATGTGCTGGCCGCGGTGGATCGGGGCGACCCAGGCCTGTGCGACCACGATGCCGTCAATTCCGGCGGTGGCTGGCCAGGGCTCGGTATCGATGTGATCGAAGTCGTGCAGCAGCCCGACGACATCGCCCTGGCGGACATTCGCCCCGCATTCCAGCAGCGGCTCGTAGTGGCCGGCGAAGGGGGCGACGGTGAAACATTCCCGATCGACCATGGCCACCTTCCGCTGGGTGCCGTCGCGGTGATGGGCGATCGGCTCGATCTCGCCGTGCAGCTGGTTGTGGTGAATGGCCGCGGCCAGCACACCCTGCCGGCCGTACCGCACGCCTTCGGCCAGGACGGCGCGGCCCCAGCCCAGTTCCGTGCCGACGGTGATTTTGCCGTAACGCTCGGCTTCGCTCGGCAGCAGGCCGGGCGTCTGATTCTGGTAGATCATGATCAGCGGCGTGCCGAACCAGCGGGCCGTCTGTTCTATCACGCGGGACTGCTCGGGATCATCCAGCGGGTGGAAACTGGCACAGGGAGAAAACCGGGCCACGTCGCCGCCGGAGTGCAGGTCAATCACCACATGCACCCGGGGCCAGATGTGCTGCCGCACGAAGGCGGCGATCCGGTGGGTGATGCCGGCCAGGGAAGCGGTGGTTCCCGCCCCGTCGACAAAGGCCCGGTTCAGGTTCACTCCGTCGTCGGCACTTTCGCGGGTGCCGGCATGGAAGGCCGACGGGTTGAGCACGGGCACCAGAATGATTCGCCCGCGAACCTGATCCAGTTCGATTTCCCGCAGCAGGTGCTTGAGGGCCACGGGGCCTTCGTACTCGTTCCCGTGGTTTGAGCCGAAGGCGACCAGCCCCTGGTCGGGCTGGGCCTCCGGGCCGACGAAGACCGTCAGCGGAATCAGATGATCGCCCCAGATGCTGTCATGCTCCAGCGCCACGAGGTAGTCGCGGCGTCCGGGGGAATCCAGGTCGAGAGTATCCGGGCGAGAGACGATGCGGTTCATGTATTCCCGATTCATAGCTGGAAAATCGCTGGGGGCCACTGTCGTTGTGGCGGGGGAAGTCCGGCGGGTCAGTCTATTTCCGGTGAGTCGCCATTGCGAGGAGGGTGGCGCAACGCCGCATGAACTGCCCCCGGGGCCGCTCAGCTGCTCCGCGGGCTGTGGTTCTCCGGCATGCCTGAATTCATCACCCTTCAGGCTGGCAGCGGTTGTCCGGCCTGGCGAATCCTGTTCTGATTCCGCCTGCCGGTGAAGACTGGACCACGGGCAGCTGCTGATATGATCGGCCAGGGTTTACCAGAGATCAATCGGCGGCAACGCCACATCTGTGTATGCCAGCGATGGGCAGGAAACCGTAATGGCCGGCTTTCGCAGGTTCCGGCTGGCCTGCTGTGCTGCGCCCGTATTGGCCGGTTGATCTGACACCGGCTGCTCTGTCTCATGACGCCAGCAGGCGAATCGGCCAACCCTCCCGCATACTCTCGGACACGACCGGACCGGCATGGCACTCTCCTGGAGCACTTATCGTCGGCGTGTGGCCCGCTTCCCGGTGGCCCGCCTGATGGCGATGACCGCGATTTGCGGCTTCGTGGCGTATCTGCCGTGGCTGGAGTCGCCTCGTCTGTGGCCGGCCCCGGTTGGGGTGCTGGCGGGACTGGTGCTGCCTCTGGCGGTCCGCCGGCTCATCTCACGGGATCCGGGGTTCACCCAGTGGTGGCTGGGTGGGCATGGCGTGCTTCTCGGGCTGATGGGCTGGTTTCGCGGTACCATTCCGGATCCGCTGCTGGTGGGCCTCGTCGGGCTGGCCGGGGCCAGCTGGTGTTCGATCTGGTTCGTGCTTTATGCCGAAAGCGACGTGTTCATCGAAGGGCTCGACCAGGAGCCCGAGCAGGAGAATCTGCCGTCGGCCCGGGAATGACAGGACATCCCGGGAAGCAGTCAGGGCGCAATGTGAATACCCTTTGACCTGCTGGCTGAAGGGCCTGCTGACTCGCACCGTCGGGGTGACAGGTCCTGAACCTGGCCTGCGGGACTGTGATCAGGCTGACAGACACTGGCAGGCACGCTGCCAGTGCCACCCGAGAGACGAAGACCACGCCCTTCCTGCGTCAGGGCGTGCACCCAGTCTGGCGATTGCCTGTTGCACGGCTGCGGCTTTTTCGGGACGGACGGCAGCCTGCGGGGATGCACCACCGGGAAACCTGTTCCTGGGTGATCAGGCTGCCCCGGCAGGCTCCGCGCATGTCAGCAGGCTAGAAGCCCAGGCCGGGGCCGTTGAGGGCTGCTGTGCCGACGGTGCCATCGGTGATGTTGAACATCGACGGGAACTGCCGGGCCCACCGCTTGTTGGCGGCCGGGCAGAACTGCCGGCCATTGCCTTCGATGGCGGCCACGCCGGGAATACGGGCGGCGAGGCTGGCCGAGTGCAGGAAGGAATAACCGGGGCAGGTCAGGTCCTGCACGCAGAGAAACATGTTGTGCTTCTGAGCGGCGGCGGCCAGCAGGAGAGAATCCGTCTGTCCTTTGCAGGCCTTGAGAGCCACGCCGGAGTAGCCCTGTTCCTGGCTGAGCAGCAGGGTGTCGTAGTCGGTCAGCGATTCATCGATGACCACCGGTTTGAGTTTAGCCGCCTCGTGCATGCGGTTGTCGGGGTGGCTTTTGAGATCCCGGTGGGTGGGCTGCTCGATGTACTGAATGCGGGCGTAGGCCCCTGGCGACTGTTCTTCGATCTTCTTGAGGAATGCGAGTACGTACTCGACGTTTTCGCATTTCTCGTTGAAGTCGCAGGAGTAGAATCGCTCGGTGCTGCCCAGTTTCTCGCGGGCTTCGCCGGAGACCCGGTCGATGGCGAGGACGCGTTCCACGTCCTGTTCGAGATTGTCGCCGGCCAGTTTGATCTTCAGGTGGGTCAGCCCGTCGGCGGCGATCCATTCACCCAGCGTGACGGGCAGGCTGTCATCCGGCCGGGTGGTGACATCGGCCTCGGTCAGCGGGTCGAGGGCTCCCACGAGGTGATACAGCGGGAGCTGTGGCTGGGGTTCGCGGGTGGTGTACTGGTCGAGGTATTCGCCGGCGAACTTTTCGTCGAGGTATTCTGACAGGTCGGTATTGCAGAATTTCGAGGAGAGCAGGTTGTAGCTGTTCTCGGCATGCACGCGGCCATAGGCATCGTGCACGGCGGCATCGAACGGGCTGGCGGAAACCAGCTGCGCCAGTTCGGGCATGGCTTCCGGAATGTTCATTTTGGGCGGAAGCGTTTTGCCCAGGTGGGAATATTCGCCCGAGAGCTGAAAACAGATCTCCAGCGGATGGCCGTAGTCGGGGTAGAGGTTCCCCAGGCGAACGACTTCCTCCGCGAAGGCGCGCATTGCCTTTTCGGTGTCGTCGATCGAGAGGGCCGTCGTGGGCCAGGCCCACACATTGCCCAGCGGCATGCTGCCGTATCCGCGCGCCATGTGGCCATTACGCGATTCGACATCGACCTCGACGTTGATGAGGGTGCAGGTCTCCACCACCCGCCCACCAAACTTGAGTGGTGTGCGGAAAGGGATGGATTCGAAACTGCACGTCGCTTCCACGATGCGGATATCGGTCGACTTCGACATAACCTCTTGAAACTTATGCTGGTTGTGGCCTGGGGCCAGGGCGGGAAATTGTGGACGAAATTCTATCGACCCCGTACAGACCGATCAAGAACAATTGATCCGGACTGTCGGCAGCCGTTTCAGCAGGCCGGGCTGGCATCTTCCCGCAGCAGCCCGAGGAGGGCGGCCGTCTCGCTGAGCAGAATCTCGTGGCAGTGTAACAGACTTTGGGCAGCCGCGAGCAGAGTACAGAACGGATTCCCGATTGGTATGGATTCGCCAGCGGCCGGGCAGTCGGCCAGGCAGACACCCGGCAGGTGGAAATCGCCTGCTGCAGCGGGAGGGGAGTGCGGGTACCGCTCCCGCAGGCGGGCCAGCAGCCGGTCGTCCGTCCGCAGGGTGGCGGGAGCCGGCACAATAAGTTTGCCCACCGCTGGGCCGGAGGGCGAGAGGTTCGCCCGCTGGAGAAAATCGGCCGCCTGCCGCACGAGGAGCTCTTCCGCCGGTAGGAAACTGGCAGCGTGCAGCTGCAGCAGCGGCAGGCCAAGGGCCAGTTCCAGCACTTCGGCCGAGGCCGGATAGCGGGGGTTGATCTCCACCGGCCAGGCGGTTTCGTTGTCATCCAGAATGAAGTCCAGACCGCACAGCCCCCGCAGGCCGCACTGGGTGGTGAGCGCGGTGACCGTCTGCTGCAGCCGGGCAAGGCAGGGGGGAGCCAGTTCGACCGGTCCCAGTGAACCGGCATAGCGGAACAGAGTCTCTGCGGCAGGGCGGTTCACCGGGGGGCCTCCCGCGGTGCTGCTGCTCCTGTTGTGGTTTGCCGCAGGAGGGGCCTGATCGGCTTCCATCAGCTGGCGGGTGATGCCGAGGAGGGTTGCCCGCCCGGACTGGGGCCATCCGGCCAGAAACAGCAGGGAATGGGGTGTGCCGGGCTGATACCGCTGGAAACAGAAACGCCGCATCTCGGGGGAAGCATTCGCCGCTGCTGCTGCTGCTGCCGTCCAGTGACAGATATTCTGCCCGGCAGCACTGGCCAGTGGTTTGCGGAGCCAGCCGGTATCGGTCGGGGGAATCTGTCCCCGCGGGACCATCTCAGGCACGGGCAGTTCGGCCTCCCGCAGCACCCGCTGCACCAGCCACGGGTCGCGGATTTTGCGCAGCACCTGACCGCTGTTGCCCCACAGGGGCCGGGTGCGGGCGATGCGGTCGACCAGCCTCGGATAGTTTTCGAGG
>JAGQPV010000413.1 GCA_020426545.1 Planctomycetaceae bacterium | reverse complement strand
CGGCGTGATGCGCATCCCGTTCTACCTCGGCCGGGTGAAGGAAGGGATTCTGCAGCCTTCCGCCCGCCTGCAGGTGGAACATGAAACCGATGCTGCTCTGGTGTGCGACGGTGGCTGGGGTTTCGGGCAGGTCCTCTGCCGCGATCTGACCACCCGGCTGATCGGCAAGGCACAGAAGCTGGGCATCGCCTGCGGCACCCTGCGGCGGTCCGCCCACTGTGGTCGGCTGGGGGAATACGCGGAGATGGCGGCCGAGCACAACATGTCCGCCCTGCTCTGTGCCAACACGCACGGCGCCGCTCAGCGAGTGGCCCCGGTGGGTGGCAAGCGGCCCCGCCTGGGAACCAACCCCCTGTGCATCGGCATGCCGGGCGGTTCCGGCGGTCCGTTCGTGCTCGATTTCGGTACCAGCGCCACGGCCGAGGGCAAAGTGCGGGTGAAGAAGATCGCTGGTCAGCAGGTGCCGGAGGGCTGGATTCTCGATCCCGAAGGCAACCCCACGACCGATCCCAACCAGCTGTACGGTACTCCTCCCGGCACCATTCTGCCGATGGGCGGCAATCAGGCCTATAAGGGCTTCGGGCTGAGTTTCCTGATCGAAATGCTGTGCGGCGCGCTTTCGGGTGGCCGCTGTGCCCACGCCGATCCCCCGCCCCCCATCGGGAACTGCGTCATGATGATTGTGCTGGCCCCGGAACAGCTGGCCGGCATCCCGCATCTGCAGCAGGAAGTCTCTGCTCTGGAGCAGTATGTGCGCGAGGTTCCCCGCATCGACGGGGTGGATTCGGTCACGCTTCCCGGAGATCCCGAGCGGGCCGTGCTGAGCGTGCGGCTCGAAGAAGGCATTCCGCTTGACGACGGAAACTGGGCCGCACTGACCGATCTGGCGGAACAGCTGAACGTGGCTGCTCCCGCCGTCTGATTCAATTCTGCCGGTCCCGGGGTGTGCGGTTTCTGCAGCAGTGAGCGGTCTCCCGCGGGCGAATCGCAGAAGCCGTTTCCCGGGAATCCGGTGAAAAGGGTTGCCTGAACCTGTCCTCCGCGCAGACAATGCAGCTGTGCGGCACTGGCGGAGCGGAAGTTCGTTCCGTTCGGTTCCCCAGGCTGCATTCGGCACAATCAGTCGCGAAACCGGGTGCGACCCGTCCCGGCTGTTCAATCGGGGGATTCATGTCTGGCGCTGATCACATCGATCCCGCCGCTGGTGAACCGGATGTCCGGTTATACGCCCTGCATCCGGATGGCTGGGATGTGCGGATCAAATCCACGTGGGAGAAAGAGTACTGCCACGCCCGCCTGCCCGGCGAGGAACATTTTCATCTGCTGCTCTGCGGGGAGATTTTCCTGGCCCAGGGCGGAGAGAAGTTCTGCCTGCAGTGTGCCCTCCGCCGCGGGGTCATCACGCGGAACCGCCTGTACTGGCAGCGGGGAACGGGACCGGCGGGAGAATCGTCCGCGGCGGTACAGCCCGGATCAGACGAAGCGCAGTCTCCGGCCGGCTGAGCGCCGACTGCGGTGGCACAGCAGCGGCCCTCGGGCCTGTTGTTTTCGTCAGTCACTCGGCCTGACGGCCGGGAACGATACAATGAACCATGGGCCGAAGCCGTTTCCGCGGCTGAACGACCTGAACTTGCAGCAACAGTGAACGTCGAAGCAGGCAGCCTGCTCCCGCCAGAAACCTGGTTTCGGCCGGTACGGCGGCTGACCGCATGTTTTTCACTCAGACCGGGTACAGCCTGCCCTGCCGGCTGCCTGGTCTCCCGGCTTCGGCCCTTTTCTTGAACAGTCAGATTTGCTCATGGAACAGTCCACCTACCGCGATGCGGGCGTCGATCTCGATCTGTATCGGCAGTCGATGCAGCGGATTCCCGCTCTGATGCAGCGGACAATGGAAGCCCACAAATCGCGGGTGATGCCCCTGCCCGGCGGTTTTGCCGGCCTGTTCCGCCTCAACGATGCCAGCCGCAGCTACGAAGATCCCGTGCTGGTCTCGGGCACCGATGGCGTCGGCACCAAGCTGAAGGTGGCCTCGCTGGCTGGTCGCTGCAACACCATCGGCATCGATCTGGTGGCCATGTGTGTCAACGACTGCCTGTGCCTCGGGGCCGAGCCGCTGTTCTTCCTCGATTACGTGGCCATCGGCCAGGACAACCCCGACCGCGTGGCCGATCTGGTGGCCGGAGTCAGCGAGGGCTGTGTGCGGGGCCGGCTGGCTCTGCTGGGCGGCGAGACAGCCGTCATGCCCGATGTATACGATCCGCTGGGCTTCGACCTGGCCGGGTTCTGCGTCGGCGTGGCGGAACGGACTCAGCTGATTGACGGCGAAGCCATCCAGAAGGGTGACGTGGTTCTGGGGCTGGCCTCCAGCGGCTTTCATTCCAACGGCTACAGTCTGATTCGCAAAGTGATCTTCGAGAAGGCCCGACTGAAGCTGACGGACGAAGTTCCCGAACTGGGCCGTACCATCGCCGATGTCCTGCTGGAACCCACCCGGATTTACGTTGATCCGGTGGTCGATCTGTTGGCGGAATACGGCACGGAAGTTGTCATCACCGGCATCGCGCACATTACCGGCGGCGGGCTGGCCGAGAACATCGAACGCATCCTGCCGGAAGACCGCCGGGTGACGCTGCGTCAGGGCAGCTGGGAGATCCCCGCGGAATTTCAGTGGCTGCAGGAACTGGGCCGCATCGCCGATGACGAAATGCAGCGGGTCTTCAACATGGGGATCGGCATGGCGCTGATTGTCCGCCCGAGCAAAGTGGAAGCTCTCCAGGCGGAAATCAAACGCCGTGGCATCGGTGCCTGGGTCATCGGGCAGGTGAGCGAAGGTTCGCGTTCCTGCCAGCTGAAATGACACTCTACTGCCCGGGGCCTGAAGTTCCGCTGCGGGGAGGAGGCCGGCCTGTTTGCGGCCAGACAGCTCAGCGGCCAGCGACCGGCCTGAGGGTGGCGGTCTGTTCGCGTTCGCCCGCGGTGGTGATGACAGGGGCCGGAGATGCCAGTCGCCCGGCATCCGCTCCGGGTGGCCCCGACGAACGCCGTGGTCCCGACAGGGTCCCCTTCAGCCGGACGGCCGAATGCCGGGGATCGCTGCTGTCTGCCGGCCCGGCGAATTCAAAGGGAGCAGTCAGCAGGCCTTCCACTGGTACTGGCAGGTCGGGCAGTGGCACCGGTCTGGCCTGAGGGCCGGTTTGCCAGGCAGCGGTGAGTGTGCCCCCGCCGACAACGGTTCCTTCACCTGACAGCCGGACTGCAGCGGCCTGCGCCGCATTCGGGCGGGGGCCGTGATACAGAAACAGCGCAGCGGGAGCAGACAGCTCCAGCACGCTCGACAGCGGCTCCACCAGCAGGACCGACCCGGCGGCAGCGGTGTCGGCGGTGCCACCAGGGAGAGCCACCAGGGCCGGGGCATTGCGTACGGTGCAGTGTTCCAGGCGAATGGCCGCTTCAGCTCCCGTGGTTGCCAGTCGCGTCAGTTGAACCAGCGGCCCGCCCGCCAGGCTGAGGCAATGTGTCAGCGAGATTTCCTGCGGCGGCGCAGCACAGAACACCGGGACGGACGGCCCGGAGAACACGGTATCCTGCAGCAGGAGTTTTCCGGAAGCAGCCATGGAGTTCGTGGCCGAAGTCCAGCCGATGGCGACCGGAAGGACTGCGGTCTGTCCGGAGTCTGCGACCGGAGGTTCCGCGGGAAGGCGAAAACTGCAGCCACTGACTGTCAGCCCGTCGGACTGCACCAGCAGCAGCGAACGCTGCAGATCAACAGGGGACGAAGCGGCCGGGGCACGCAGGATCCGTCCGTCTGTCGGAGAAACCTGCGCTCCCTCAAAGTGGACGTTTTCCAGTGTCAGGTGCTGGCAGATCACCTTGCAGGGCCCCTGCCCCACCAGAATCACCGGGCGAACTCCGGCGGCTCCGCGAATGACCAGCGGCTCGCCGGAATCAATGCGGTCCCAGCTCCAGGGGCCGGCGGAATCCAGCACGATCACACCAGTGGCATCGGGCTGAGGTAACTGCGTTGGGATCTGAGCGGTCCCCGCCCCGGCTGTGGTGGGTGAAGCATTGCCCGCACCACTTCCGCGGGAGGCTGTCTGCTCGGCGGCCGCATCAGCGGCCGGTTCGTCCGGAGGCTGAGGTGCTGCCCCACCCTGCCCCGGCAGCGCGGCAGAGATCCACTCATTCTTCTGCAGCTGCGAGGCAATGCTCAGCACCCAGTTCTGTGCGGCGGGTTCCCGCCCGACGACCATGCCGGAGACTGCGAACAGCAGAGCCAGCACCCACATGCGGTAACTGCCGCCGGGGCTGCTGCCCGCAGCGACACCCCGAGAAACGCTGGTGCGGAATTCATTGCGGAAGCTGGCCATTCTGCTTCGGCACCGCATTCCGGACGGCTGCCAGCGCTGTTTCAGCTCCCGCCACGAGGACGGACGGCGGGCGGGATCTCGGCGGGTCAGCACGGCAATGGCTTCGGCCAGCGAGTCCGGCGTATCGGGCGCACGCTGGCGGACATCTTCCAGATCCCGCACCTGATGACTGGCCAGGCGGGACAGTGCATCGGCCGTGGGAAATGGCGGTCTGCCGGCCAGCAGATGCCACAGCAGACAGCCCAGCGAGTAAATATCAGAAGCAGCGGTTGCCGGGGCACCCGTGCCGATTCGCTCCGGGGCAATGCCCGTGCAGCGATCGGGCGAGAGGCCCGAGTGAATGGTGAATTCCGGCTGAACACAGGGGGCCAGTCCGGTATCGACCAGCACCGCCTGTCCCCGGTCGGTCAGTCGGATGTTCTGCAGGCACAGGTCACCGTGCACGATTCCGGCCTGTTCCAGCGCGGCCAGGCTGTCGATCAGCTGGGCCGCCAGGTCGACCACGACCCGCGCGGGAAACCGCCCCCGCCGAATCAGCAGATCCCGCAGGGTGAGCCCGGGCACGTACCGACTGACGGTGATGGTCCGCCCTTCGTGCACCAGCGACGAATGGGGGCCAACCGCCGACTGGCTTCCCGCCTGCTGCAGCCGGGTATTCAGCTGCCGCAGCCGTTCCAGGCAGCCTTCCGCCTGGTGAGCGGGCGGGCTGAACTGTTTGACCACGCACCGTTCGCGGGTCGAGCGGTGCCGGGCCAGAAAAGTGCCCCGGTCGGGTTCGCCAGCCGGGCCACCAATGCGATCAATCAGCACGCACGGGCCGACACTCAGCCGCCTGCGTCTGGCATGCGAGGATTCCAGCAGCTGTGCCTGAAAAGGCGTCAGCCGGCCAGCCTGAACCAGGGCATCGATCCACACGGAATCGAACGCCGGCAGGTCGCGCGAAATACTGCGGACCCGGCTACGACAGCGGCGCAGATCGGCCGGCGTACACAGTCGCAGGCCGAACAGTATCTTCTGCAGTTCCTGTGAGGGAGGTTCAACCACGGAGCAGGCATCCGTTCCTGCAGAGCTGGTACCCGGTGAGGGCTTGAATTCAAAAACCCATGTGGACTGCCGCGCTGTCGTCGACAGGCAGAATCTGCTGCTTTCGAGGACGAACGGGCAGCTGCCAGCTGCCGCATCCCCCGAAGTCCGTGCAGCTTATCGCAGAAATTTCATATTCCGGCAAGATGAGCCGGTGGAGGCCCTGCCCGGCGGCTGCGGAGACGTCGGTCTGACATCCTGCCGGGACAATGGCTTGTGTTGATATGTTCAGTTTC
>JAGQPV010000412.1 GCA_020426545.1 Planctomycetaceae bacterium | reverse complement strand
CGTCGATCAGGGCAGCCGGTTTGACAGACTCCCGTGAGAACCGGTCCGACGTAGAGAATTCCGCCGAGGGCACGGTGCGGCATGCGGATGTCTCCTCGGAACTGCCCGGCGAGGTGGAACATGCCGAGGACGTGAGCGAGTCGGACCGTCCATCCCGCTGGAGCCGGCTGATCGACCGCTTGCGACCGGCGAAGCGAATGCCTTTGCCGCTCTCTCCCGAAGATCCCGATTCGACTCTGCAGGACGAGATGACGGCCTTCTGAGGACCGTACGGATCGTTCTTCAGATGATCAGCATGGCATCGCCATAGCTGAAGAACCGGTACCGCTCGCGAATGGCTTCTTCATACGCGGCGAGAATCAGCTCCCGGCCGGCCAGAGCGGAGATCATGACCAGCAGGGTCGAGCGGGGCAGGTGGAAGTTGGTCAGCAGCCCGTCGATCGCTCGAAACTGCCACGGCGGGCGAATGAACAGCTCGGTTTCTGCCTGATAGGCCGCCAGGCTTGCGGGGGCTGCCGCTTCGGCAGCGGCCAGCGCGGCCGATTCCAGAGTGCGGACGCTCGTCGTGCCGACTGCAATCACCCGGCCGCCGGCAGCGCGGGCCTCGTTCAGCCGTGTGGCGGTTTCGGCTGACAGCTCGCACCATTCCCGGTGCATGCTGTGATCGCTCAGCCGGCTGGCACTGACGGGGCGAAAGGTACCAATGCCCGTATGCAGGGTGACGAATTCCTGGCGGACTCCCGCAGCCGAGCACTGTTCCAGCAGCTGTGGCGTGAAGTGCAGCCCGGCCGTCGGTGCAGCCACCGCACCAGGACGGCTGGCGAACGTGGTCTGGTAGCGGGTCCAGTCGTCTTCTTCAGCCAGCGGCCGGTTAATATACGGCGGAAGCGGAACCGTGCCGTACTGCTCCAGCAGCGTATAGGTATCGCCGGGGGACTCGCAGGCGGCCAGCCACATGCCCTGTTCCGGCTCCCGCTGAATCAGCCGCAACTGCAGCGGCTCCGGGTGCTGCTGATGGGCCGGATGAATCGACAGCAGTTCGCCGGGCTGCAGGCGGCCGCGGGTCTGGCCGATGAGTCGCCAGTTTCCGTCTTCGGTCTGACTGAGAAACAGGCCCTCCCAGCGTCCGCCGGTGGCAGCGCGGACGCCGGTGAGCCGCGCCGGCACGACGCGGGTGTTGTTGAAGACCAGCGCATCTCCCCGGCTGAGATGGCCGGGCAGATCGGTCACGTGCTGATGTTCGATCGTGCCCTGCGCCCGGTTCACCACCAGCATCCGCGAGGCATCCCGCTGAGGGAGCGGGCGGCGGGCGATCAATTCGTCGGGCAGGCTGTAATCGTACAGCGACAGCTCATCCATCGGGAGCGGGGCCGTATCTAGAGGGGTTGAGAGGAACCTGGTGCCGAAATACGGACTCAGCCAGGGGGCTGCTGCATCAGGCAATCAGGAGCTGGAAGCAGGAAGCCGGGGAAATACTGCCGCCGGAACTCCGCCGGGGCACGGTTCCGGGGGCATGCAGGCCGAGGACTTTTCTGGAGCCGCCCTGCCCCGCAGCCGGCGAAACGAGGGTGGCTGGCGGGGCGAATTAACCGAATCCGCCGGGAATTGCGGAATGTAACGACCAGTGGCAGCCGGTTCGGGCTGTTGCCTCCGGCAGGCCCGGTCGCCCGCCGCTGCACGAAACGGCGATGTTATCATAGAGGGCCCTGCCCGGGCCACAACCGTGGCTCCGGCCCGACGTGCCTGTTCCTTCAGCCCGACGGTTCCCATGCAGTCGCCGTCAGATGCTCCCATTCGCCTGGCCTTCTGCATCACGGAACTCGACCCCGGTGGTGCGGAACGGGCTTTCGTGCAGATTGTCACCGGGCTGGACCGCACCTGCTGGGAACCCCATGTCTTCTGCCTGGGGCCCCGAGGTGATCTGGCCATTCCGCTGGAAGCAGCCGGCATTCCCGTGCGGTGCTTCGGGGTTCGCCGCTGGTGGCAGCTGGGCCGCCTGTGGCAGCTGGTACGCGAACTGCGTGCCTTGCGGCCGGCCCTGCTGCAGACGTTTCTGTACCACGCCAATATTGTGGGGCGGGTGTGTGGCCGGCTGGCTGGCGTGCCGCACATGGTGGCGGGAATTCGCGTGGCAGAAAGACGGAGCCGGTTTCGGATCTGGCTCGATCGCATCACCTCCGGCACGGTCGAGGCGCATGTGTGCGTCAGTCAGGCGGTGGCGCGGTTCTCCATCGAAGAAGGAGGACTGCCGGCTGACCGGGTGGTGGTGATTCCCAACGGGGTCGCTGCTGACATCTATGCCGAAGCTGCTCCCGCTGACCTGAGCGAGTTCGGCTTTGCGGGAAACGAACTGGTCGTGCTGTCGGTGGGGCGGCTCGATCCGCAGAAGAATCCCCAACTGCTGCTGAGGGCTTTCCGCCAGGTGCGGCAGCAGGTGCCTGCTGCGCGGCTGCTGCTGGTGGGGGCGGGCGGACTGGAGCGGGAGCTGCAGGCGATCATTCAGAATGACCCACTGCTGGCGGGTTCGGTGCATTTGTGCGGGTTCCGGGCCGATGTTCCCCGGCTGATGCGAGCTGCCGATGTCTTCGTGCTGTCATCCCGCTGGGAGGGGATGCCCAACGTGGTGCTGGAGGCCATGGCGGCCGGCCTGCCCGCGGTGGCGACCGACGTGGAAGGCGTCGCGGAGCTGCTGGGCGAATCCGCTGGCGGTCTGATCGTCCCATCAGATGATACAGATGTCCTGGCAACCGGTCTGATTCGCCTCCTGGCCTCCGGGGAGGAACGGACCGTGATGTCGCAAAATATGCAACATGCTGTCAAAGAACGGTTTACGTGGGAGGCGGTGGTCTCGGCATACGAGGGACTGTACCGGCGGATCCTGTCGCAGACCGCGAAATGAGGCTCCTCCGCTGACTCCGGGAAGGGAAAATCTGAAACGGTCAAAATCGCAATGTCCCACAATGAAAGTACCTGCGTCTGCTGCCGCCTCTGCGGGCTCCGGAATTCGCGAGCAAACAGTTGACGGTCAGAATGCGGTTGCTACATTGGGCCCCCAGTGGTGAGTTGTGGGGAAAAATGGTGACCAATGGCCCTGACCGGGACTTATTCGCGCAGCCTGGACGAAAAGCGCCGGCTGGCAATTCCCCGGAAGCTGCGGGAGCAGTTTGGCGGAGAGAAAATCAAGGAGCTGTTTGTCGCACCCGGCACGGAGAAATCGCTGTGTGTGTATTCCCCCGACACATTTGAATCGCTGGCTGCCAGGCTGGCGGAACGAACGACAAATCACGCGGATATTCGCAATTATCTGAGACTGTTTTACGCCCGGGCCGAGGAAGTCACGCTCGACGGGCAAAGCCGCATTCGCATTCCGGACCGTCTGGCTGAACTCGCCGGGCTGCAGCGGGATGTGGTGCTGCTGGGCGTGCACGATCACGCCGAAATCTGGGAGCGGAGTGCTTGGGAAGAATTTCTGAACGGCCACTCGGCAGGATTCGACGAACTGGCGACCCGTGCTTTTGAACTGTGACCGGGCACTGCGGCGACTGAGCGGGAAACCGTCTGACTGAGTCAATCAGCAGTCGGAGCCCCGGCAGCCTGTGGTGTGGATGAATCAAGGGAGGACATGGGCCGGAGGCGGTGGGCAGTCACGACTGAGGATCAGTCGGAACTGCCCGTTGACCGACTCCGGCTGCCTGCCAGCCTCTGGCAGGAGAGGGGGTTCCGCTGGCTACCGGGCTGTGCGGATAAAGGCATCCACGGAAGGTATGCCGGATTCGGAGAGTAGCGCATACTGCCTGGCAGTGGCGTGCTGCGAACCTTTCACCCCATTCGGGCGGCAAGGATGCCGCTCGGGGTGAAGGGTTTTCCTCCGGGTCTGATTCAGACGGAAGCTCTGTTTCAGGCCAGCCTCATTCTTCAGCGGGCCGGTTTCCGCAGGCAGATTCCTGCGGTCGCCAGATTCTCCGTCCCGGTGCCCGCTGTCGGCGATCAGGCATCGTCCACCCGGTTCGCTGGATCTGACTTCGCTGCCTCTGTCTGCCAGGGTGGGAGCGACGGGGAACTCAGCGGCGGTCAACTCTTGAGCAGATCGCTGATCGAGCCACCTTCTTCATGGGTCCGGCGAATCGCCTGGGCAAACATCATCGCGGTGGGAATGACGTGCAGTCGTCCTTCCCACGGGCTGCCGTTCACCTGAAACGGAACGATGGTGTCGGTCACCACGATCCGGTCGATTCCTGCCAGGTGCTCCGCGGCCCGGCCCACGAACATGCCGTGCGTGGCACAGATGGCCCACACTTCGCCGTCGTGCTGGCGGACGGCATCCGCCGAGAGGGCCACCGTGCTGCCGCTGGAAATCATGTCATCCAGAATGATGACCTGCCGGCCGGTCACATCGCCGACAATCTTGCTGCCCTTCACCTGACCGCTGGTGGAGCGTTCCTTGTCGAGGTAGACCACGCCGATCTGGTTGGCCAGGCCCAGCCGCCGCTCGAGGGCATTCCGGAATCGGCGGGCCCGTCCCATTCCGCCGCTGTCGGGGGCCAGTACCACCAGCCCGCCCGAGCAGTTCACCAGCGGACATTCAATGTGATGGTCGACCGGGCAGGGAACGCCATCGGTATCAGCGCCGGTATCGACGCCGCACAGGAAGTCAGCAATCAGGTTTTTGGATTCCAGGTTGTCGGTGGGAATGCGGAAGGCATTCTGCATGGCCGACAAATTGTGAACGTCCATCGTCAGCACGCGGTTGGCGCCGACTGCCTCGATACACTGGGCGAAGTATTTAATGCTGATCGGGGCCCGGCTTTCCGTCTTGCGGTCCTGGCGGGCATACGGCAGGTAAGGGGCGACAACGGTGATCCGCCGGGCCGACGCATCGACCAGCGAGCCAATGAAGAACAGCAGCTTGGTGAATTTCTCACTGACTGTCTGTTCCGCATCGCCATACAGCGACGAGATGACGTAGACATCGCAGCCACGGACGTTCACATCGCTGCGGACGTAGGGTTCACTGTCGGCGAACCAGCTTTCCACATGACGGGAGAGGGGAACGTCGAGATAACGGGCCACCCGCTGAGCGAACGGTCGCGAGCCTTCAAGTCCGAACAGCCGAAAATTGTTCAACTTTACCGTTCCCCTTCTCGGGGTCTTCGCAGTCCAGCGCCCGAACAGCAACGTGGACTGCAGCCTGTGGAAGTATGCCGGGACGCGAACTGCCCGCTGTCCGGTTCGGGACTCAGGGCGAACGTGACCGGGCGACCCTCATGCGGTTACGCACGGGACCAGGGCGGAAACCGGGTTCATGGTCCGGGCGGGCTCTCCCCCAACTGAGAGCAGCAGCCCGGAATGAAGACAAAGCCCCGATGATGCGGGCCCGAATCTGCCGGCACAGCAGTCACCACTGGCTGTTTGAACCGGCAGGCCCTCTGGCAGAGCATTTTCCGTTTACTCCATCGTAACGAGTCCGCTGCTGCGCGAAAGGTTGGCAGGCCCGCCCGCTCAGGTTTTCGCGATCTCCGCCCGTCGCGGGCGGCATGGACTGCGAAATTCCCCATTCTCCACCACCCGCGGTTTGAGCAGAACCCGTTTCGCCGGCAGTGGGAACGTCGATTCCACAGCCTGCACACCGGTCACGATTTCCCCCAGTTCCTGCAGGGTTTTCCTTCGACAGTCTGATCACCACTCGGTACGATCAATG
>JAGQPV010000411.1 GCA_020426545.1 Planctomycetaceae bacterium | reverse complement strand
CTGCTGCTGCTCGACGAACCAACCAACGATCTCGATGTGGAAACCCTTCGCGCGCTCGAAGACGGGCTGGTGGCCTTTGGCGGCTGTGCCATGGTCACCAGTCACGACCGCTGGTTCCTCGACCGCATCGCCACGCACATCCTGGCCTTTGAAGGCGACAGCCGGGTGGTCTGGTTTGAAGGCAACTTCGAGATGTACGAACAGCAGCGGCGGCGGGTATTGGGCGATGAAGCCGCCCGCCCCCATCGGATTCAGTACCGTCGCCTGAAAGCCTGAACTCGTCCCCGGAGCGGGCACGGCGCCGGCAGGCGGCCGGCGCTGTGCCGCGCGACAGAGTTCACCGTCCACGTCTGGCCGTAAGCGCCGCCGGCAGTTATCCTCAGAACCGGCAGGGCCGGCATTTCATTCGATCGCATCATCCGCATCCTCCCGATCGGCCCTCTCCGGCAGATTCGCCGGTGCCAGACACCGCCGCCCCGCCCCCGCGGGCAGTCCTTCAGACGGAGCAGGAAGAATCGTGGCGACCATCTCACTCGAACAGTACGGCATTCACGTCCGCGAGATCATTCGCAACCCGGCCCCCGCACAGCTGTACTGCGATGCCATCCGGGCCGATCCCCGCAGTGATATCGCCGATTCCGGCGCGCTGATCGCCATGTCCGGCGAGAAGACGGGCCGTTCTCCCACCGACAAACGGATCGTGCGGCATGCCGATTCCGAAAAAGACATCTGGTGGGGCGACGTCAACATCCCGATCTCCGAAGATGTCTTCCACATCAACCTCGAACGGGCCATTGACTACATCAACACCCGGCCACGTCTGTACTGCATCGATGCCTTCGCCGGCTGGGACCCGGCCTGGCAGCTGAAGGTCCGCGTCATCTGTTCGCGGCCCTACCATGCGCTGTTCATGCATAACATGCTGATTCGCCCCACGCCGTCGCAGCTGGCCAATTTCGGCGAGCCGGATGCCGTGATTTACAACGCGGGCGAATTCCCGGCCAACCGGCGGACGACCGGCATGTCGTCCAAAACCAGCATCGATATTTCTCTCGAATCGCGGGAGATGGTGATTCTCGGCACCGAGTACGCCGGCGAGATGAAGAAGGGGGTGTTTACCCTCATGAATTATCTGATGCCGAAGGCCGGTGTGATGTCGATGCACTGCTCCGCCACGGCCGACCGCGAAACCGGCCAGAGTTCCGTAATGTTCGGCCTCTCCGGAACCGGCAAAACAACGCTCTCCGCCGATCCGTCCCGCCGGCTGATCGGCGACGATGAACACTGCTGGAGCGAGGACGGGATCTTCAATATCGAAGGCGGCTGCTATGCCAAGGCCCTGTTCCTGAATCCCGAGACCGAGCCGGAAATCTTCCAGGCCCTCCGCTTCGGGGCCGTGCTGGAAAACGTGGCCTACGACCGCGAAACGCATGCCGTCAATTTTTCCGATGTGTCCATCACTCAGAATACCCGCGGCGCCTACCCCATCGAGCACATTCACAACGCGCAGATCCCCTGCATGGCGGAACATCCCCGCGATGTGATCTTCCTCACCTGCGACGCCTTCGGCGTGCTGCCGCCGGTGTCGAAGCTCACCCCCGCCCAGGCGGAATACCACTTCATCAGCGGGTATACCGCCAAGGTGGCGGGAACCGAGATGGGGGTGAAGGAGCCGCAGGCAACGTTCTCACCCTGCTTCGGGGGACCGTTCCTGATGTGGCATCCGGGTGAATACGCGCGACTGCTGTCCGAAAAGATCCGCCAGCACAACACGAGCGTGTGGCTGGTCAACACGGGCTGGTCGGGCGGACGGTACGGTGCCGGCGAGCGGATGAAGCTGTCCATCACCCGTTCCATCATCGATGCCATTCATGCCGGCCAGCTGGACGATGCCCCCACTGAGACCGACCCTGTCTTCGGGCTGGAGGTCATCAGCCAGTGCCCCAATGTGCCGGCGGAAATCCTCATCCCGCGGAATACGTGGTCCGACGCGAACGCCTACGATCAGACAGCCCGCCGCCTGGCCGGGCTGTTTCACGACAACTTCAGCCGGAACGCAGCCACAGCCAGCGAAGAAATCGCCGCCGCCGGCCCGCAGATCTGAGTTTCAATGAACCAGCCCTGAACCATCGGGAGCACCCATGCAGGCACACCATCTCGCCACCCGTTCTGAAGTTCGTCGTCGCCTGCCTCAACTCGCGGGCTGCCTGCTGCTGCTGCTGGCGGTTCCCGCTGTGCTGACGGCCGCGGAACAAGTCGAAGAACCCGTTTCGATCGTGGCGGAACGTGTCTCCGGGCACGTGCACCCCTCCATCTGCCATACCCCGGAAGGCACCCTCGTCGTGGTGTTCCAGGGCCAGGGGCACGACGTCCTCATGTGCTCCCGTTCGACCGACAGTGGCCGCACCTGGACGAAGCCGCAGGAAATTCCCACCACCGCGAAACGGCCGGAGTCCATCCGCGAGGTGAAGAAGTTCGAGGTCTACCCCGGCACGGTGGATGTGCTGCCCGACGGGCGGGTGCTGGTGACCTGGAATTACATCGCCGACGATAAAGCCACCGACGGTTATTACGAGCGGGCCCTCTTGTATTCGCTCAGCAGCGACGAAGGCCAGACGTGGAGCGAACAGGGGCTGATCGGCCCGGTGGACGGTACTCACCTGGGAGCCGTGCGGCACAACGTGCTGCCCTGGCCGGATGGCCGCTGGCTGCTGCCGCTGCGGGTTGGCCCGCCCCGGCTGTTCGATCCGAAATCCGGCAGCCTGGAAGTCTTTTCGCTCATCGGCCCCGATCAGAAGCCCCATTCCTGGCAGCAGATTTCCCGCACTTCCGAGGGCACGCTGCTGGCCATGGGGCCGGTCTTCCTGCGTTCGACCGATGAAGGCAAAACCTGGGCCGCTGTGGAGAACTTTCCCGCGAAGCCGGAAGGTGACAGCGCCGAAGGCCGCTACCTGACGCCGCTGCCCAACGGTCTGGTGTTCGTCACCTGGGGTGTGGGAACACAGAACCTGGGCATCCGCTACAACGTCTCAAGTGACGACGGCCGGACCTGGAGCCAGGAACCGGCCGTGCTGCTGCCGGAAACGCCCGTCACCGCCCGCTACTACTCCGCCCGCACCATCCCGCTCGATGCGGAGCACATCGGCACGGTGTATATGAACCGCCAGGGCGTCCACTTCCTGCGCGTCCGGCTGTAGCGTGAGGGTAAATCTCCGCAGGTCGGCCCCGTAGGTCAGGCTGTGCCTGACGCAACCCTGGCAACTGCACGGGAAATCAGTCTGAGGCCGGAATCAGGCGACGTCGGCAGACAGCAGCATCGATCTGTCCCGGCGTCCCAGCGGCAAAGGACGGACCATGATCGCGCCAAATGCGAGCCCGAGAACATCGGTCCTTGAGCTGGCGGTTTGTACTGCGTTTGCGTGTATGTACGCAGGCAGTCTGGTCCCGTTAGCGATGCTGGCCGACGCACTGAGATCTGACGAAAGTCAGGGTATCGTTGTGCTTAATGCGGTTCCGCTCGTCAGCCTGATGGTCGTCATTGCGACGTTGTCTGCTCTGCTGTCACTGGATCGCTCTCCGGAATCTGAAGACGCTGCATCTTCGTCTTCCGAAGATCCCGCGGCTGAAGAAACGCTCTATTCGTGGTGGGCTGGCACACTACAGACACTCTTTGTCACAGTACGGCGGCTGGTGCAGACGCTCGCCAACCGGGGGGGCGCACTGCAGCTGCTGGTGTTTTATGTGTTTGTGCTGATCAATGTACTGTCGACGACTTTCCTGTCAGATTCCGGGGCGGACGGATTTGTAAGAACTGGATTTCCGCTCGTGTACCGCGAGGGCGGCGGATTTGCAGGTCTTTTCTTCTACGTCCCATTTCGCATGTCGGTTAACCTGCTGATCGGCATCTGGGTCTCAAGAATGGCCGCGGTGTGGCTGATTCGCAGGAGTAGCTGAGTGGAGCTGGCCTGTCCCGTAGGTCAGGCTATTGCCTGACGTCTTTACCGTTTCAGGTTCAACAGCCGATCGGGCTGAGAATTTTCATGAAAGACAAATCGAGCTTAGCCAGATGTCTCCTTCTCTGTGTGGCGACGTTCTTCAATGCATTCCTGGCAGGCTACCTGTCGGCAGGGGACACAGAACCATTCGCAGTTGGCGTGGTCATGGTCGGCTCTTTTGCTTTTGCCGGTGCGGCGGTGGTGATGTATGTCAGGTACGCGCTCTCGGGGCTGGCGGGCGGGAAATACCGCGATGGGAATACACCGAAGGAGCCCGACGCTTCACAGAAACAGCAGAACTGAACTGAACGACGGGTGGCACGCCCTGACGCAGGAAGGGCGTGGTCTGACCTGGCAGCTATTCTCCTCCGTCTTCTCTGCTCTGGCGAAACTTTTTATCCCGCGAGTTGCCAGACGAAGTGAGCGCGCTGACGGCCGCATATCAACAGCCATAAACCGGGATATCGAACTTCCGTTCCAGCGGTGAGTCGTCCCGCAGGCTCTGTTCCAGTTCCTGAATCCGCTGCCGGTCCTCTTCCACCCGCAGCGACTTTCGCAGGAATTCCACCTCCCGGATGTGGTCGCCCACATTGCGGAACAGCCCCGCACAGCAGGCATATAACGTGGCCAGCCGGGCCCGCCCGCAGACTTCCACCGTAGCCGAGGCATGCTTCTCCACGTTCTGCGCGAAGCCGGTCGCGTTCTGATGGAAGTTATTCGAGATCGACTCTCCCTCGTGCCGCACCCAGTAGAACAACGGCTCCTCGGTCCATTCAAACCGCCGGACAGCCGCCAGCCGAATATGCGTATCCCACTCCTGGAACGCCTGCAGGGAACTGTCCAGCCCGCCAATCTCCAGCAGCAGTTTTCGACGTACCATCAGCCCCGCGAGAACTGGCCCCGGCCTCGACAGCAGCTGCGCGTAGACATCCCCCGACAACGGGCCCGTCCGCATGACCGCCTCGGTCCCGTCCGGCTGCACAATGGTGCCACCGACACAGATCACATCCGCCCGGCCCGGACTGCTGTCCGCCACGGCCAGTGCCGCTTCCAGCCGGCGGGGAGCCACGTAATCATCAGAATCCAGGAAGGCGATCCACTCGCCCCGCGCCGCCTGAATGCCCAGATTGCGGGCCGCCTGAGCGCCGCTGTGAACTGCGGATCGCAGGTACTTCACCCGCCGGTCGGCAGGCCGTTCGTACAGTTGCCCGGTGCCATCGGTGGAACCATCATCCACAATCAGCACTTCAAAGCCGGGGAAAGTCTGGCCGAGGACGGAACCCACCGCGCGTTCGATCGTGGCGGCGCGGTTCCAGGTGGGAATCACGACGGACACCACAGTTCGATCGGAACTCAATTCCTTACTCCGTCAGCAGATACAGCGGCTGGCTCTCTCAGCGGGTCGGGCATCATAGCACGGGCATTCGCCGCAGGTGAACAGTCCCCTCCCCGCTTTCCCTTCATCCGCCATGAGGGATTCCCCCAGCTCCGAAGGCGCCCGCTCCCGATAGATCGATCTGGCAGCCGGGCACTATAGTGAGTGACCGTGGCGGCAGCAGCTGACAGACCCTGGTGTGCAGGGTCCGCTGCGCGGCCGGGCCCCGAGACAGACAGGAGCATTTCGGACGGATGGAGCAGCCCGTTTCCCCGCAACTGCAGGCCGACAATCGGCAGAGAACCGGTTTCCCGCAACGGAGACCGGATCGCC
>JAGQPV010000410.1 GCA_020426545.1 Planctomycetaceae bacterium | reverse complement strand
AGGTGGGCTACCATGTGCGGGATTATTTCACCGCGCAGTGGGAGAAGTTCAGCCACATTCCCCGGGGGGTACTGGCCCACTCGACTCATGTGCGGGGAACCGGCACCTTCGAAAACGGGGTGGAGTCTCCCCGCGTGCAGGTGACGCTCGCCTCGGGCATTCCGCGGGACGTGTGCGAGCGGATCAACCTCGGCTGGCGGGATCCGGCGACCATCAACCCGGAAGACTTCGCCAATCGGGAGGACGAAGGGATCCTGCTGGTCCGCAAGGCGGGCGAGCAGCTGTACCGACTCGACAGCTCCGCAGCCAACTGAATCATACGGCGGACTGGAGAAAGCGGACCGAGCCAGCGGACCGGAGCCGGCAGAGCGGCGTATTTTGCAGACTGCACCGTTCCAGCAGGGCACCGCTCAGCGCGGTCGTTCTCCGCCGGCGCGACAGAACATTTTCACAGAGCAACCTTCTGACCCGAAGGCAGGAATCACGATGACGATTGATCAGGAACTTTCCCTGCGGCTGGCCGTGGCACTGCAGGCAGCCCGTGAGGCCAGCGGTCTCATTCTGGAGTATTACCAGACGGATGATATTGGCCTCGAATCCAAGAGCGACGCCACGCCCGTCACCGCGGCCGACCGTGGAGCGGAGAAACTGCTGCGGGAGCGGCTGAATGCGGCCTTCCCGGAGGACGGCGTTCTCGGTGAGGAGTTCGACGATTACCCCGCGAAGAACGGCTACCGCTGGATTCTCGACCCGATTGACGGGACCAAATCCTTCGTGGCCGGCGTGCCGCTGTTCGGCACGCTGATGGGCCTCGAGCACGAGGGCGAAGCGGTGCTGGGCGTGTGCCGGTTCCCCGGACTCGATGAAGTGATGTATGCCGTCAAGTGCCAGGGCGCGTGGTGGCAGAAGGGGGCCGGACGACCGAAACGGGCCCGGGTTTCGACCGTCTCCGAACTGGGCGAGGCGATCTACTGCCTGACCGGTATGGAAGGATACCAGAAGACCGACCGGATGGACGTGTTTGAAGCCTTCAGAACCCAGGCCCGCTTGTGCCGTGGCTGGGGCGACTGCTACGGCCACATGCTGGTGGCGACCGGTCGCGCCGAGGTCATCACCGATCCGCTGATGAGCCCGTGGGACGCCGCTGCCCTGGTGCCCATTCTGCAGGAGGCAGGCGGAGTGTTTCTCTCGTGGGACGGCCAGCCCACCGCCCACGGCGGAAGCGGGTTTTCGTGCAATGCCGCCCTGAAAGATCAGGTGCTGGAGATTGTCCGCCCGAAGTCTACGTAGTGCCGGCCGTCTTCAACTGCCGGAAGACACCGCCGGCCCGGCCAGCGGCGGCACGCGAAATACAGGGCTCAGGTTGAGCACTCCCGGTTCTATCGCCTGAGGACAGCCATGCGGCCATCCGGTTACTGCTCGGCGGTGGTGCCCAGCACGGTTCGCTGGTAGTCGCGGAAACTGAGCTGCCGCACGTCATCGCTCCGCAGCCGGCTTTCCCACAGGTGAATCAGGCTGCGGTCGCTCGTGTCGAGCTTCCAGTGAATCGTATGTTCGGCCTCGAAATGCAGTCGCGGCTCGAACTCCGTCCGCAGTTCGACATCGGTCGGCAGCAGGCCCTGCTGGCGGAGGCTCTGATTGAGCATCAGCCGGGGACCGGGCAGCAGCGTCTGCGGGTGCAGGACGTAGTTCAGTCGGCACATCCAGTCGGCGTAGTCGTAGTAGGCTGCGCCGATTTCCGGCTCGGGAGCTTTGGCACACTGAGCCCGGTACTGGAGGAAGCCGCTGGTCAGCGACAGCCGCTGGCCGTCCCCTTCGATTTTCTCGGCGAACTGCGGAGTCAGCTGGAATTCGATGGCTGCGGCTGCTTCGGTCAGGCCGTTACTGTCGTTCCGCAGTTCGTCCACCCGCTCGCGTGCGACTTCGCTGGCGATTTTGAGCATCTGCCGCAGCTGCTCAAACTCCACGGTGGTGGAGATCTTGCGGGAGGTATTCAGAATCAGAAACCGGCGGTGCGACGGATCGAAGATGATCACTTCGCCAATTTCGGAAATCCAGTCGTAGACTTTTCCCGCATGGAACAATGTGAGCGAACGGGAGGCCACGGGAATGCGTTCCCGGGGCTGATCGGCCGCGGGCGTCATGGAATGGTCATACAGCCGGGTGTAGATGCGGAAGTCCTGTGCCTCGGCAGCAGTGCAGAACAGCGTCAGGAACAGCAGCGCCGTCACAGCGGCTGGCAGAATCCGGGACATGTTCATCGTTTCCAGGTACTGAAGAACTGAGAAATGAAGGGCAGGAGAAGCAGGGCGATTACCCGACATCCGCCAGACGGACGCTCTGCCCGGCCGACTGCCGGCTTTGCTCGGCCGCCAGCACGAACCGCACGATTTCGAGTGTCTGTTCCGGGGGAACCGGTGGCTGGCCCGTTTCAAACGCCCGCACAATCTCGCGGCACAGGTTGCGGTAGCCGTACCGGGCCGAAGCGGGAATGGTCACCACGGAATTGTCGCAGAAGGCCACAGCTCCGTAATACGTCGCGCCGGTGCGTGTGCCGCGAACGGTGCCCAGGCGGCCGTCGGCCCAGTGGCCGGTAACGGTTTCCGCTCCTTCGGTCCAGTCGCAGCGAACCTGCTCGCAGCCGGGGCCCATCAGGGTGAACAGCATTTCCACCGGATGAATGCCATAGTGGAACAGGCCGGGGTTTCCGTCCGCCAGCTTCGCCGGGCCGTAGCTGAGTGCTCCCTGCACGGCTCCGTACAGCGAAGTTTTTGCGGCAAAGTCGAGCAACTCCTGCGAGAACCGCATGGCCGAACTGCTCCAGACGGCGACGTTATTTTCAGCCGCCAGCCCGAAGATGGCTTCCGCATCGGCCAGGGTGCAGGCGAAAGGCTTGTCGACATAAGCGGGCAGGCCTGCCCGCAGGATGGGTTCCACCCGTTCCCGGTGCGTGCCCCCGCAGACCGACAGCACCAGCACGGCATCCACCCGGCCAATGACATCTTCCGGACGGTCCAGCAGTTCCACGCCGCAGCTTTCCAGCTGGCTGGTGAAAATGGGCACCCGCTCGGGCGACATGACGGAAGGGCCGGCGACGGCGCACACCACCTGTGCTCCCTGCACCAGCTGATCGGCCGGCAGGCCGACGTGGTTCAGCCGGCGGGTGAACTCGATGGAGTGTGAGGAATCGCAGTCGATGATGCCAAGCCGGATCATGCAGGTCCTTCTACGGCGACTTTCTTCAGGGGGAGACGGCAGCCCGGGCGAGCAGCAGCGTGGGGATTGCACGCGGCCGGCGGTGAAGCGCGGCCAGGGAGGAAGGGCAATCCGGTTTTCGTCTGAGACAGCGGGAATGCAGGCCAGAAGAGGTGAGAGGAGGAGGGGGAGATTATCTGTGGCTCCCGGCGCTCGCAAGACGAGTCTCCGGCTTTCGCGGAGCCCAGCCGACCGGGAACCGGCCTCCCGCCCGGACAGCGGCGAAAACTGCCGAAGCTCCGTATTCCATCCGCCGACCGATCAGCGTTCAGCCGATGGGTGGCCCTGTGGAAGCACCGTTCCCGTCTCCTGCATCATTGGCGTATTCGGGGTCGGCAGCTGTGCGGGGTCGGTGGGGAACTTCGTCAGCCGGTGTTCATTCTCGGCGGAAACCACAATCGCGCTGGCGGCCAGCTCGCCCAGCTGGACGACGTATTTCTCGTGGCAGCGGTATTCGCAGATGCCGCAGCCCACGCACTTCTCAGCATCGACCACCGGCACGCCGATCCGGCTCATCGCGTCGATTTCGTCCTGCGAAAACATGCCCTCCGGCGGGGGCGGATCGAGCACAATCGGCAGCTGCTCAATGCGAATGGCCGAGTAGCCAGCCTGCTCGCACTCCACGTAGCACAGGTCGCACGGCTGGCGGTCGTCGTCGCGGAAGGGCAGGCAGGTCTCGGTATTCACCCGCGCGAGGCCCATGTGCGTCTGGCGTTTCACCAATAGATCGAGCGGCTGAATCGCCCCCGTGGGGCACACCTGCGTGCAGAAGTTGCAGTCCTGGTGGCAGCCGGCGGAAGTCGGCACGGCGACCGGAGTCCACAGGGATTCGAACCCGTTGCCCAGCCCGTCGGGCTGCAGGACCGGCCCCGGGCAGACTTTGAAGCATTCACCGCAGCGAATACACAGGTTGAGGAAGTCTTCCTCCGGTACGCTGCCGGGCGGGCGGAGCGGCAGGCTTCCTGTTTTGCGGGCGGCTGAAGCCGTCGAGGCAGCCACGGTACTCAATGCGGCGGCCGAGGCACTGAGGACGGCTGCGGAAACAAAACCCCGGCGGGACAGCGGTCGCGGTTCGACCGGAGGGTCGTTCTCGACTTTGAGTTCGATCGTATTCCAGCGGGAGACGAACTTGATGGCATCCGTGGGGCACACACCGCCGCAGGTCTGGCAGTAGGTGCAGTCGGCCGTGCGGGTGGTGAAGTCTTCCAGAATGGCATCGAACGGGCAGATTTCGATGCACTTGTTGCAGTTGATGCAGCTGGACTCCACCTTGCGTTCGCCCACGCGGAACACGTTGAACACCGAGAGCAGAGCACCGCTGGGGCAGACGTAGCGGCACCAGAACCGCTTGCCCATCAGGCCGAGGGCGAACACCCCGGCGAACATGCCCAGCGAAAACCAGAACGTCCAGCCGACAGCCGGCAGGCTGCTGAAACCGCGAAACCAGCCCAGCTGCAGCCTTCCGCCGCTGAACAGGGCGCCGCGGGTCAGCACGGGAATCGCGGCGACGAACCCGGATGTCAGAAAGCCGAACACCGATGTCAGCAGGACGCCGGCCAGCAGGTAATACTTGATGTGCACCCACCAGCCGGTGGATTTCAGGTGCCAGCGATGAAAGTGCCGGCCGATCAGCCAGTCGAACCCGTCGATCAGTGTACCCAGCGGGCAGAACCAGCCGCAGAAGGCCCGCGGGACGAGAATGCAGAAAGCCAGAATGCCAACCGTCCACCACAACGTGGCCCAGTTGGCCTGCTTGCCGGCCAGCGCCGTGGAGACACCCACCAGCGGGTCGATCAGCAGGAACAGTTCCGCCGGGTGCCACTGGCGATCTGCCAGCAGGGTGGGAGTGAAGCGGCTGGCATAGGGCCAGCAGACGTAGAAGAAGGCGTGCAGAAACAGCCCGAGGCACAGTACCTGCACCACGCGGCGGAAGGGCGAACTCCGCCAGGTGGGGCCCAGTTTTTCGAGCCACCGCCAGGCAGTACCCCGCCAGCCGGTGCGGAGCCGCTTCTTCAGAAACGGGAAGAAGACATTCGCCGAGCGGCCCGACATTACAGGCCCGCCTTCCGCAGGGCTTCATAGGTGCCGGTGATGACGGCGTCCTTCGTGACCGTCGCGCCGGAGACCCCATCGACCTGCAGCGTCTGCTGTTCGACAATTCGCCGGGGAATAATCTTCGCGGCCCCCTGGTCGATCTTCTCCTTGTGCTTGACGGAGATATCCGCCACCTTGCCGCCCTTGACCACCACCGTGACCGCCACATCGCCGGAATAGCCCAGGGCCGTGTGCTGCCAGGTTCCGTCCTTGAGGCTCGCCGCGCTCAGCCCGCGGGAGACCAGCAGTTCCAGCTTGGCCCGCACTTTGTCGGCCCGGCGGCGGAGCAGGTGCCCGCCATACGGCGGCCGGGCGGTGGGGTACAGTTTCTGAGCCAGCTCGTAATTGGCTTTGG
>JAGQPV010000409.1 GCA_020426545.1 Planctomycetaceae bacterium | reverse complement strand
TGGAACTGGCACGCCAGCAGGGAGCCTTCAAAGGCTGAGGCCCGCGGGCCGAATGGTCGCAAGTCGGTGTCGAAACAGTGGAATCGTGTTTCGAAAAGTCAAAGTCCGGCAGTTGACCGTGCCGATATGGCCTGATAGATTCAATCCACCACGAGAGACGCCCCCATCGTCTAGTGGCCCAGGATCCAGGATTCTCAGTCCTGTGACAGGGGTTCGAATCCCCTTGGGGGTACTTTCAGCAGGCGGAGTCGGGACATGTTCCCGGCTCCGCCTGTTTGCGTTAGGGGCTGCGACGAACTGCAGCTGCTCAAAATATTTGTCGTCAGTTCTGTCGTTCTCAGAGGGTTCTCGGAACGGGTCCTGCTCGGACTTCCCGCAGGAAGTGACCAGGTCATCCCGTTGAGGAATCCTGCTGGACGACCACGTGCAGTTCCGGCAGCAGGCAGTTCAGCTCGTCCGTGCTCAACCCTCGACTTCCCTGCATGAAGCTGCGGAGCTGGCCGAGTGCAATTCCTGTTTTCTCCGCCAGTTCGGTGTCCGACATTCCGCAGTCCTGGATCCAGCGCCGCAACTGGCCACTGAAGCTGTCTTCAGCGAGTGCGTCGGCACGCAACGCGGCCATGCGCTTCCTCGCGGAAGCGATGTTCTCCGCTTTGGCCCGTTCCTCGGCCTCCACTGCCTCCCGCCAGCGGGCCCGTTCCCCTTCGCTGAACTCCGCATAAATGCGGTGTCCTTCACTTCTGATGATTCTCATCGGTCGTTATCCACCTCAAAGGCTGTTACGGGAACGATCGTTGTCTCATCCACTTTCTCGTACACGCAGCACAGATGGCGACCATCTTCAGCATAGCCAAAGCAGCACGTGTTCTCACTCGACCGACTTCGTTCTTCCTGGGACACGGATGCGCCGAGCACCACATATTCAAAGTCATCCTGGCTGACCGCATTGTCAGCCAGGTGGTCGATGATCTCCGTGGTCCAGATAATAAAGTACTCCGGCAACGACAGATCCCGCTTTGCTGTGCACTGCGTCCAGCAGACCTTACTTATTTCTATCGTACCGACAAATCTCATCCGGCAGGCTGGAAAGTTTTGCCGGGGATCCAGGATTCCCAGTGCTGTGACAGGGGGGCGAATCCCTCTCGGTTACTGATTGCAGGCTCCGCCTGGGTTCGTTGGCAGATGGTGGGACCGATCAGTCAGATTTCATCAGCCGTTCGAAATCCCCAGGTGGAACCTGGCTGCCTGTCCTCCATGATTCGCCTTTCGTCCGGTTGCCGGGTAGGCTGCTGGTGCGGGTATTCCCTCTGCTGCCGGGTGCGCGAGGGAAGCCTTTTCCTCCCGAGCGGCCACTCTCGACCGGAGTGCATGTCATGCAGAGCTTCCGAATTGCCGCTGTCAGCATGAACAGCCGGCACGGCGAATACGAATCTACCTTTGAGACGATGGCCGACTTCTGCCGTCAGGCGGCCGAGGCCGGGGCCGCTGTCGTGCTGTTTCCGGAACTGGTGATTCACGGGCACTGCAATCCGGAGACATTCGCCCTCGCGGAAGCCGTGCCCGACGGGCCGAGTACCGCCCGACTGATCGAACTGGCGCGGGAATACCGTCTGATTCTGTCGGCGGGCATCAGCGAGAAAGAGCACGACATCGTGTTCAACACGCAGGTGCTGTGCGGGCCCGAGGGCTACATTGGCAAGCAGCGGAAGCTGCACACCTCGCGGGATGAAAACTTCTTCTACCGTGGCGGTCGCGATATCGTGGTGCACGATATCGGCCTGTGCCGGGTGGGCACGGTCATCTGTTATGACAACCAGTTCCCCGAAATCGCCCGGATTCTGGCCATCCGCGGGGCGGAAGTCATTCTGATGCCGCATTCCGCCCGTGAGGGCCGCTGGCACGATGCAGAGACAGAAGCAAAGGCCCGCAAAACCGTGTTCGAATACTTTCGGACCAGCTACGCCATGCGGGCCCGGGAGAACGGCTGCTTCTGTATCTACGCCGACCAGGCAGGTCAGGCCGGGCTGGTGGATTCCTGGCCGCCCGAACATGAAAACCAGCCCCATCACCCCGGTGGAGCCATGATCTTTTCGCCCTCCGGAGATCTGCTGGCCCACACGCAGACCGAGCGAATCCGCGATGAAATGCTGGTGCACGAACTCGACGCAGCCGCACTGATGAAAGCCCGCAGCCACCCCAACTGGACCATTCGCACCCGCCGGCCGGAGCTGTTCGGCGAACTCATTCGAGATCAGTTCAGCTGCTGAACAGACACTCCGGAATCCGGTGGGGGGAGCTGTTAACGCGGGCTGCATGTATCCTGGTGTAGGAGTGGCCGCGATTTCCCGTTATGCTGTATCTGCTGCGGTATGGGCCATCTGCAGCGAACCTGCGGGTATTTGACGGGCTGGTTGAAGTCTGACTGATATCGATCCGGCGATCTGCCGTGCGGAGCAGCGATGTTCACGGCACGGCACAGCCGGGTGATCAGTCAGCTCGCTGTCAGCCATTTCTGTACAGTACCCGCTGCTGGAAACAGCAACTGCGACTGACCGGGAAGTTCTCAGCTCAGCGAAACAGGTTGAGATACGTGACTTCCCTCAACCGGGAACCGGCTGATTGCCGCGTGCCGGGCATTCTGTACTTTTCGGTGATCGATTTTCGGGCCCATGCAGCAGTCAGATCGTCCATCCCCTTCACCAGAGTCCGGCGTGGCCTATCTGGTCGTGCGCGAGGGCACCTCGTGGAGGGACGTTTTCCGGCTGCAGCCGGGTCAGGTCACGACGGTGGGCCGTGCTCCCACCAACCGGATTGTGCTGCGCGATGAGATCTGCAGTCGCAATCATTTTGAAGTATTCCACAGCGGAGAAGGCTGGGTCCTGCGGGATCTGGGCAGCCGGAACGGCACACTGCTCGACAACCGGCAGGTCGTGGGCGATGCCGAACTGACTCCGGGCCAGGTCATCATGATCGGCAAATGCCAGCTCGGCTTCACGGACGATATTTCCCGCCCCTTTCCCGATGCGGACGTCACTCTGGAGACAGAAACCGGGACCAGTGCCGAGTCCGTCTTCGAGCCGCCTGCCGAAGCCGATATTCTCGATCGGCGGAGCCAGAACCGCTATGCCATGGTGTCCCCGGCCGATCTGGGCAGCCGGGAAGGCGTCGGTCTGGAACTGGCCCGGCTGTACCGCCTCGGCCTCGAGATGGGCGTGGCCACCCGCTCGGAAGAAGTGGCGGAAGTGGTGCTGGAAGGGCTGTTTGACGGGTCGTGCGCCGATATTGGTGCCGTGCTGGTGCTGCCCCGCAACTGCCCCGAGCCAGCCAGCCCCAGTCAGCTGAGTGTGCTGGCCTACCGGGCCCTGGAAGATGTGCCGTACCAGAAAGTCTCCAATTTTCTGTCGGGGGCCGTGCTGGGCAATCAGGAAGCGGTGCTGGCCCGGGATATTTCCGATGACAGCCGCCTGGCCTCGCGGGACAGCCTGGGTGAGATTCATGCCCGCAGTGTCATCTGCGCGCCGATTCGCGAGGGGGAACAGGTTCGCGGGCTGATTCACCTGTATTCCACCAATCCCGATAACCCGCTCGACAGTGAAGACCTGGAATTCACCCTCGCCGTGGCAGACCAGCTGGCGATGTCTCTGGCCAGCCTGCGGGAACGGGAATCGCTGCAGGTGGGGCTGGCCCGCGTCAGAACGGAAAACCAGACACTACGCAGTCAGCTCGATATGGATACCGAGCTGGTGGGCGACAGCCAGGCCATGAACGAACTGCGGGAACGCATCCTGAAGATCGCTCCCACGGGGGCCACAGCTCTGGTGCGGGGCGAGAGTGGTGTGGGCAAGGAACTGGTGGCCCGGTCGATCCACCGCAACAGCCGCCGCAAGGACGGACCTTTCGTATGTATGAACTGCGCCGCTCTCAGTGAAAGCCTGCTGGAAAGCGAACTGTTCGGCCATGAGAAAGGCGCCTTCACCGGGGCCGTCAGCCGCAAGCCGGGAAAATTTGAGCAGGCCCATACCGGTTCGCTGTTCCTCGACGAAGTGGGCGAAATGAGTCTGGCCATTCAGGCGAAGTTTCTGCGGGTGCTGGAAGGCCACAGTTTCGAGCGGGTGGGTGGTGGCTCGCCCGTGCAGGTCGATGTGCGAGTCATCGCGGCAACCAACCGGGATCTGGAGCAGGCGGTTCACGCGGGCTCGTTCCGGAAGGACCTGTATTTCCGGCTGCAGGTGGTGGAGATTGATGTACGGCCGCTGCGTGAGCACCGGGACGATATTCCCCACCTCGCCGATCACTTCCTCAAACGGTTTGCCGCCCGCACCGGTCGCCCGGTTCGCCGGCTGACACGGGGGGCCCTCGATATACTCACCGCCTACGACTGGCCGGGGAACATTCGCGAACTGCAGAATACCGTCGAGCGGGCGGTGATCCTCAGTGCGGATGAGGAAGTCGGCGAGAACGATATTCAGCTGTCGACGCTGGGCCGGCTGGACAGCGAATCCAGCGGCACCAGTCGTGCTTCCGGCTACCGGGAAATCTCGCTGGAAGTGCTGGAGCAGGAGCACATCCTGGCCACACTGGAGCGAATGGACTGGAACAAATCCCGGGCCGCCCAGATTCTGGGGATCGAGCGTTCCACCCTCGATCGCAAGCTGAAACGCTACCGCGTCACCCGGCCCCGCCGCTGACTGGCAGGTGGCTCGTCCCGCCAGCGGATTCCCCCCCGCATTTCCACTCAGGCCCGGCAGCAGCAGAGTGGGATTTGTGCCAGCCGCGGTCATTCGCCGAAATTTGATTTTTTCGTTGACTTTTCATACCGGCAGCACCAGAATTCACCAATCCAGAGTGCACTGGTACTCCGCGATACCTGCCTTGATCCGCTGTGAATCCTCCTCACTCTTTCCTCCCGCAGTCTCTCGCTCCGTCTTTCAGATCCTGCTGAAATTCGAACTGCTGCGGTTGAGATCCACGACAGAATGAGTCGAGGCTTCATTCGTTACCCGGGGGAAAATGGAACTGCAGCTGCGGACATGCTCCGCGGTCCGTTCCTGCTGCCAACGGCCGATTCATCCAGCAGAAGCTAAGTCATTCTGCAAAATTGAATTTGACAGGGAGACTGATTGAATGTCGTTTGAGACTGTGGAAGTAGATGAGGAGCTGGTTTTTTGCTGGTGCCATGGAGCTGAGTGCTCTGGACGACTATCGCGATTTCTTCGATGAAGAAGACTTCCGGGCAGTGGGCATCGATCCCTGTTCACCCACCGGAGCCAAGCCTGGTTCCGAAGCCAAAGTGGTGATGCTGGCCGCACGCTACGCCGCCGGTCTTCCCCTGTGGCACACTTCGGACTGCTACGATCACGGTCCGGAACGCAAAACCAGCGACGCCGAAGAAGAAGACTGATTCACGAGGCTCCCGAATCAGCGGGGGCCGGGTCAGCTCCTCAGGGAGCCGGCTCTGCAGGCTGTCCCGTTCTGTCGGACGATGGAACAGGGCTGTCGGCTGAACAGAGGCAGGAAGCCCCAGCCGGAACGCTGTTCGCCTCAGGGTGATGACAGCACTGGCTGACTGATGTATCAAACAGGCCGGAACTGGTGACTGTCGGGACGATGAAACCATCGTCTGCCAGACAGACCGGAATCGGCCTGTTTTTTTACGCGCCGGGAGAATCTCCAGACTGCCGGACCGATAACGGCCTTGCCTGCTCTTTATCTTCCCCG
>JAGQPV010000040.1 GCA_020426545.1 Planctomycetaceae bacterium | reverse complement strand
CCGTGCGGAACACGCTTCCCGGGGCAACCGCCAGTTCCCCTCCCGCTGAGACCGCGGAAACGAAAAGGCAGAACAGTGCACCGAGCAATCTCCACCGGACTGACGCTGCTGGCCCTGTGCTCCAGCAGCATGTTTCTGGCTTCGGCCTCCGCGGCGGATGCCGCATCGCCCGCGGCGAAATCGACGGCAGAGACTACACCACCCAACGTGGTGATGATTCTTTCCGACGATCAGGCCTGGACCGACTTCGGCTTCATGGGACACCCGGAAATCCGCACGCCGCACCTCGACCGGCTGGCGGCCCGCAGTGCCGTCTTTCCCCGCGGGTATGTTCCCTCCAGCCTGTGCCGGCCCAGCCTGGCCACATTGATCTCCGGTCAGTATCCGCATCAGCACGGCATCACCGGAAACGATCCGCCCCGCGGGGTCGATCGGAACGAAATGCTGCGGTTCATCGAAAAAGCCCCCGTCCTGCCGAAGCTGCTGGCCTCACGCGGTTATGTCAGCCATCAGTCCGGCAAATGGTGGGAGGGCAGCCCGTCGCTGGCCGGTTTCACCGCCGGCATGACCCACGGCGACCCGTCGCGCGGCGGGCGACATGGAGACCTCGGCCTCAAAATCGGCCGGGAGGGGATGCAGCCGATCTTTGACTTCATCGACGAGGCGGACGACAAACCGTTCTTCGTCTGGTACGCCCCCTTTCTGCCGCATACGCCCCACAACCCGCCGGAGCGGCTGCTGGAACATTACCGTCAGGATGGCCGCCCGGAGGACCTGGCAAAGTATTACGCCATGTGCGAGTGGTTCGACGAAACCTGCGGCCAGCTGCTGGGCCACCTGGAAGAGAAGAAGCTGACAGACAACACCCTGGTGGTCTTCGTGACCGACAACGGCTGGATTCAGCGAACCTCCGACTCTGCTGTGCCCGAGGGATGGAAGTTCCGGTTTGCACCGCGTTCCAAGCGCTCTCCCAATGAAGGCGGAGTGCGAACCCCCATTATGCTCAGCTGGCCAGGCCACATTCCCCCCGGCACGCACGACCTGCCGGTCAGCAGCATCGATCTGGTTCCCACGGTGCTGGAGGCTGCCGGCGTCGATGCGCCCGACAGCATGCCCGGTGAAAGTCTGCTGGGAGTCGCCAGCGGAACCGAACAGCGCGGCCCGCAGACGGTCTTCGGTGAAATCTTCGCCCACGACCTGGCCGATCTGGATTCGCCGGCCGCCAGTCTGCAGTACCGCTGGTGCGTCACCCCCCGCTGGAAACTGATCCTCCCGGCTGGTCCCGGCGAATCGGCCGAACTGTACGACCTGACCAGCGACCCGCACGAGCTGGCCTCCGTCTCTTCGCTGTATCCTGAGATCGTGCGTCAGCTGACCGGGCGGATTGATGCCTGGTGGAACCCGGCCACAGCTGCCGGCCAGTAAACACTGTATCAGCCGAACGACTCTTCTCACCGCCCCCCGTCAAAGCGGTGCCCCGCGAATTCCTGTCCCGCACGAAAGCCCGGCCATGGCCGACAGCCGCGAATCCATTCTCAAACGGATCCGGGCCGCCTCCCCGCCACCCACTCCCCAGGCGGAGATTACCTTCGAGCCGATCCGTTACGACGACCTGGTTGCCCAGTTCGCCGAAACGCTGTCGCTGGTGGGCGGCCAGTGCGTGCAGCTGCAGGATGCCACCGAACTGCAGGACGCGCTGGAGCAGCTGGAAACCTGGCAGTCCGCCACCCGGCGGTGTGTGCTGGTTCCCGAGGTCACAGGCGGAACGGTCGATCTTCAGCGCATCGCCGATCCTCACGATCTGGAAGATGTGGATTATGCGCTGCTGGAAGGATCGCCCGCCGTGGCTGAAAACGCTGCCGTCTGGGTGACCGACGACAACCTGCCGCACCGCGTGGTTCCCTTTCTGACGCAGCACCTGGGACTGGTGGTTCCAGCCGGGTCGCTGGTGCATACCATGCACGAGGCGTACCAGGTGATTCGCCGGCACGACAGTTCAGACGCTTCCGCCTCCGGTTCCAGTTCCTCACTGGGCCGGTTCGGGCGGGCGGGCTTTGGCGTCTTCATCTCCGGTCCGTCCAAGACGGCCGACATCGAACAGTCGCTGGTCACCGGTGCTCACGGAGCCCGTTCGCTGACCGTGTTTCTGATCGGCCCGGCTCCCGCTGCCGGCTGAGACTAATCCCAGGCTGACAGCCGCCTGTTGTGGCGGAGCAGGGCCGGGCAGGTTCTCCTTCCGGGAGAACTTCTCTCCGATTCGCCCCCCCGCGCGCACTCATCCACTGCCCGGACAGTTCCCGCCTGACAGATCTCTGTGCGACCGTTGACCGGCCGAGAGCAGAATACCTGCCGGAAAACCGTTCTCGAGTTTCGCGGCAGGTTCTGTTTGACACGCCCCTGGTGTGACCTACCTTTCGGTAACTGAAACGGCGAGCGGCTGAAGCGGCTCTCGCGAGCCCCGAGGCCTCTGCCGGGAATCCGGACTCGACCGTTCAGCCCGTTGGAACAGCAGGCACCCGCAGCAGATCAATCGTCTGCCCGGGTGCCTCAGGACAGAACAATCCAACATCTGCGGGGCTGGAATCTCTCCAGCCAGTCAACGGACATCGGAGCGCGGCAGGGAAAGCTGGGAGCTTTGAGGGGACCCTGCCGCGTTCTTTTTCACTTCCTGTCTGCGGCCTGACGGCCAGCCGAATCCAGGCTGACCGGGCCAGTCCGGTCACGTCGGCCCGAGGCCGGTCTGTTCGATACCACTGTCGTGACCGCAGCCGTGCTGACTCGCAGGGCGGCCTCAGCCCGGGCCAGGACTCCTTCCCGGTTGCGGCCTCCAGCCGCACGGGAACCGTCTGAAGATTCCACTCTCCGCGAGGGACGGTTTCAGACAGACTCCGGCTCCTGACAGTCAGGATGGTCACCCTCAGTCAAGCCCCGACAGGGCATCACGATCCCATGGGTCAGCCACAGCATCGTTCCGGATTTTCGATGGTCGAGTCGCTGATCGCCCTCACGATCACGACGATGGCCGGGGCTGCGCTGTTGACGGCACTTTCGGGCGCGGTTCAGTCGAGCACGGCAGCCGCACGAACACAGATTGCCAGCGGCCTGGCTGCCCAGCTGATGGAAGAGATAACGGCCGTCCGTTTTCCCGACGCGAATGCAACTCCCTCCGGCGGCAGCAGCCGGGACAGTTTTGACGATCTCGACGATTACCACAACTGGTCGGCGCAGCCTCCCCGGAACCGCGAGGGATTACTGATTGGCCGGGAAGGCTCCATCTTCTGGGGCGTGCATGTGGAGCGTCCCTCGCAGCTGCGACCCGCATCATCCTTCATGGAACGGCTCCGCCGCGAGGTTCAGGTGGAGAAAGTTCAGCTGGCAAATATTGGACGCTGGGAAGTGACCAGCACGGAAACCGGCTGGCGGAGAGTGAGGGTCACGGTCAGCTGGGTGAGCGAGCAGAATGTCGCCACGCCGCTGGCCGAACGGATCCAGCTGTTCTCCCGTCCGGCCGAAACCCCCTGAATCACGAGCAGCCGATTCCGCATGAAACAGGACCACAGTCAGGTGACATGAGACAGCGCGGCGCACCACGATCTGCTCTTCCGCTGAAAGCCTCGCGCTTTCCGCGGTCGCGGTATGCGCCGACTTCGTGTTCCAACTCCTGGTTGCTGTCCCCGGTTTCGCAGCGGCACGTGGCGGCACAGCAGGCCGGCTTCACTCTGGTCGAACTGGTGATGAGTCTGGCAACCACCGCTTTAGTCATTGTCGTCCTCGGCGGGCTGATTATGGCGGTACACCGGGCGCGGGAACACACCTATGGGCTGGAAGACGCCACCACCCAGGCCAGAGCCACGCTCGAACGAATCCGTTTCATGATTTCGCAGGCCGGCCTGCAGGCGGTCAACGGGCAGCCGATCCAGCCGGGACTGGCCATCATTCCGCATCGCTGGGGCGTCCTCGATATGCCCGATGTGTTGGTCGTGTGGAGTGGCGGACGGCAGGGTGGCCTGGCAGACAATGGTGTCCTCGACAGAGAACCTCTCATCAGCGAGCTGATTGTCTACGGCCCGGATCCCGCGGCCCCGCAGCGGCTGGTGGAGTTTGCCTTTCCTTCTCAGACCGGGGAACTCAGCTTTCAGGCTTCCAGCTTTGACAGCACCATCCTCTCTCTGCTCGAGTCCTCCGCTGCCGAAAAACTCGTTCTGTGCGACCGGGTGCGGGTCAGCCAGCTCAACGCCTATGGCTGGTTTGCCGCAGCCACGCAGGCCAATGTGCGATTCCAGCTGGAAACAACTCCCGCCGCAGGCGCCATCGCCGCCACCTCGCCAGGCAGCCCGGAATGGTTTGCGCTGCCCTGGGCCCAGGGTGTGGTTTCGCGGCTGAACGGCCTGCGGCAGACCACCGTCCAGGTGGAACTTCAGGTGCTGACACGCCCGCCCGGCGGGCCATTCGACGATCATCCCGACAGGTCCCTTCCGTTCTACGATTCAGTGAGCCGTCGCCATGTTTATCGCGAGTAGCCCGCCCCACGGCGGAAGCCGCCGCGCGGCAGGCCGACGGTCCGGCCTGTCGCTCGTTGTGGTCATGCTGGCCCTCAGTACCAGCCTGATCGTGACGATGTCCTTCGTTCAGACACAGAACATCACACAGCATCTGACCGGCAATGCAGCGGAAGGAGCGTTGCTGCAGGCTGCGGCCCAGTCGGGAGCAACCGCCGCACTGCAGCGGATGCGCTCCGCCGGATGGGCCGGTGTGGAAGAAGTACTGACCGCCGAACTGACCAGTGATTCCAGTGGCTCAGTCGGATATCTGGTCGAGTTCCTGCCGGTCACAACCAGCGACTCGGACGGGCAACAGAACGAAGAGGAAGACCTGCAGCACGCTCTGCAGGTGCGGATCCGTTCCGTCGGCCGGCGTCTGCAGCCCGATGGAACTCCAGTCGGCCGACAGCGGGTGGTGGAAGTGATCGTCCGGCTGGAGCCGCGCGTACCGGGCCGCACGCTCGTCTCCGGCGATGAAGCAGACGTTTCCGACCTGGCTGCCAACCCGGGTGACTACGACGCCATTCAGCAGTACGCGCTGTTCGCCAGCGACAGTTCGACCTCTCTGTCACTTGATCCCGAAACCTGCATCGAAGGACCGATGCGGCTGCGAAAAACATTGAACCTGTTCAAAGGCGTCCGCTGGAGCAGCAGCATCCGCAGCACCTACCAGAAGGCCGTTGGTCAGCGGCTGGGCGGGGGCGGGCTGCCAATCCATCCTCACCCGCTCAACGGGGCAATCACTTTCCAGGAAACGCCTTCCTCTTCCATTCAGTCCGACATTTCCGATCTGCAGCGCAGCTGGTCGGTCGACAGCAGCAGTCTGTCGCTGCCGCCCGTCACATCGACCAACTGGCGGACCTACCAGCTGTACGACGGCGGATTCACATACTCTGCGGTGGAAATCGGGTCGAGCCTGTCCAGCACGACCCTGCATCCCACCGCAACAAATCCGCTGGGCGTCTTCTACCGGACCGGCAACGTGCAGATAAACAGCGACGTGCGAATTGAAGGCACTCTGTTTGCCACCGGCCGGGTGGAACTGCGGGGCAGCCGGACCGTGTTCAGCAGCGTCCGCTGGCGGAACGCGAGCGGCGAGCAGCTGACGGATACCAGTTCGCTCTGGCCGCGGCTGCCGGTGCTGGTCGCCGACGAAATCACATCGGAGCGAGATGCCCAGGTACTGATCGACGGAGCGGTGGTCACCAGTGACGGATTTTCCGGCGAGGCCGGCGACTATGAACTGCCCGATATCAGTGCGAATGAATTCTTCACCACAGCCACGGCTGTGCCCCTCGCCGCGCCGTTCAGCCGGGTTCAGCTCGATGGCAGCCAGGATCTGACCGGCCTGACCGCCAACCAGCAGTATTCGCTGTGGCTCGACAACGGTGGTTCCGGCCACTGGTACCCCATTACCGCGGTCGATGCCTCCGCCAGGCAGCTGACCGTTACCGGAGAAGTCGAGATTTCCTCTCCGGTTTCCTGCCGGGTTGCCCGCACGCTGCGACGTTACGTCAACATCCGCGGGCCACTTTCGGGAGACAGCCTGCAGATCAGCCGGACCGTGAAGTGGGAGGCCCCCTCCAGCTTCGTCTGGAGTCTCGTGCGGTACTACTGGGGCCAGTACAACGATTACCGCCAGTCCCAGGGCGACCCGCCCGTCGGATTCGACGAATACGTGGCCAGCAACGAAGTGCTCGTCGGCTGGTCGGGGCTCCCGCTGGATCCCACCTTCCACCTGCAGTACGCCGGTGAGAAAAAGTACCGCTGGTCGCCTCCGCTGTTCCGCGCGTGGAATTCCACCACGGAGCATGTCCCTCATTCCGGTTACCGCTGGACGGTGGTGTCGTGGAGGGAAGTGCCATGAACTCCCGCACCACCCTTCGGCCAGCCCGGCCGCAGCACCGCACCATTCGCTGGCAGCGCGGTCTGCCGGAGCGATCCGGTCTGTTCAGGCGATGCAGCCTCACCGGTCTGTCCGCGCCCGGCGAGCAGCGGCCCCGCGCGGGGCTGACCCTGTTCGAACTGCTGTTTGTCGCCGCCGCCATGGCAGTGCTGGCCGGGGTGGTGCTGTCCTCCGCCCGCTCCACCGGTGGTGAAACTCTGGTGGCAGCCGCCAGGCTGGTCGCGGCGGAGATGCGGCTGGCCCGTCAGCGAGCCATTCTGTACGACATCGCCTGGAACGTCGAATTCGACCTGCAGAACCACACGGTAACAACATCGCCGGACGACGAAAGCTTTGAAGTACCGGAACTCCGCCAGGCGGCCGATGGAGCAACCGACACCATTCGCGAGCTGCTCATTCCCGGCATGGGCGGCAGCGCCCGGGCCGACAACGGCCTTCGCATTGGCCGCGTGGTACGGGGTGCGGCCGGCACGCCCGTGACCGAGCTGACATTCAACGATTCCGGAGGAACCGGGCCAGTGGACGCGGCCGATACGGTGGTCTGGCTGGTGAAAGGTCACCGGGGGGACCTGCGGGGCATCTCCGTCACCGTGAACTGGATCACCGGCCAGGCCCGGGTAGGTCAGGTGCAGCAGCTGAACGACTCCGACACGTGGACCGTCGCTGACGGCTCCAGTTGAAGAACGCGGAACATCGCCTTTGAACCCGGACCGCCGAAAACTTCATTCGCCCGCAGAGACCACAGAGACATCACACAGGAAGTCGGACACATGATCGCCCTGAGACGGAACACCCTGCTGCCCATCGGGCTGGAACTGAGCGGCGACAGCGCCACTTTAGTGCAGCTCACCGGTCGGCCGGGCAAGTACGAAATCCATTCCATGTGCCATGGTCCGCTGCCATCCACGGAGTCGGCTTCGCCCGAAGTCCGCGATCGCGAACGGGCCGCCGCCCTGCGTGCCATGGTCGCCGATCACCGGTTCCGTGGCCGGCAGGTGGTCAGCTGCCTGGGCTCGCAGGAACTGTTCGTGCAGAACGTGCGACTGCCGCAACTGCCTCCCAACGAAGTCGAAAAGGTGGTGCAGTGGGAAGCCGAAGAACGGCTGCCTTACCCGGCCCGGGAAGCCGAGATTCGTCACTTCGTCGCCGGACGCATCCGTCAGGATTCCAACGTTCGCCAGGAAGTGATTCTGCTGGCCTGCCACCACGGGACTTTGCAGCGGCATATCGGCCTGCTGGAACACGCGGGCCTCAACCCGCTTTCTATCGATATCGAACCCATCGCACTGCTCCGCTGCCTGCAGGCGACGGGAACAGATCAGACACCGCAGCGGGTGGCCTGCCTGAATTTCTCCGAACGGTCCACCACGGTCGTCTTCGCCGAAGATGGGCAGATGCTGTTTCTGAAATACATCGCCACCGGGGGAGAGCACCTTGACCAGGCTGTCGCCCGGCACCTGAACCTCAGCCTCGCCGAAGCCTCCCGCATGCGGGCCAGAGTCACCGCCGCTCCGGAACTCGACCCGGCCAATGAAGTACACCGTTCCGTGGCCGATGCCATCCGTGGACCGCTGGAAACACTCAGCAGCGAAATCGAGCTGTGCTTCCGCTACTTCAAAGTCACCTTTCGCGGACACGACCTGAACCGGCTCGCGGTCACCGGTCCGGAATCCTGCAGCTGGCTGGCGGCCTGGCTGGGGGAACGCCTGGGTCTCAAGGCCGAGTTGGTCAACCCGTTCTCGGTGCTCAGCCGCTGGCCGACTTCTCCGGCCGCCCTCGAGCACCCCTGGCAATGGACGACCGCTTTCGGTCTCAGCCTGCGGGGCAGCCAGAACTGACTTCGCGCGAAACGTCTTCACCTGCGTGCCTCTGTTAAGCCAGTGCAATTTTTCAGTTTCCCGCCAGCAGCAGCAGCCGGGAAAGGACATGACAAGCCATGGTCCCGAATGTCGATTTTCTGCCGGCCAGTTACCGGCGGCAGCGGGAAAAGAAACTGCGGCGGGTGTGGCACCGCGCCGTGCTGGGCGTGTTCGGCCTGCTGATTCTCGCCGGCACACTGCAGCAGCGGCGCACGATCAGCAATCGGGAAGCCGCTCTGGCCACGCTGATGACCCGCACCACCACCCTGCGAAATGCACTGCCCGACAAGACCGAACTCGATCAGCGTCAGGTCGCTTCCGGCCACCGGGCCACGTTGCTGGCCCTGCTGCAGCTGGAAGAGAAACCCACGAGCCTGCTCAGTGCGGTCAGCACCTCGCTGCCGGAATTCGTTTCGCTCTCCAGCCTGCGGCTGTCCCGTGAAAAGATCCTGAAGCAGGCGCAGCCCCCGCAGCGGAAGAAGACCAGTAAGCCGTCCGAACTGAAACAGCCATCGCCCGTCGAAATTGATCTGGCCAGACTGAAAGAACAGCGGAACCAGACCCGCCTGGTCATTCAGCTCGAAGGGCAGGCGCAAGACGATCAGTCCATCGCCCGTTACCTGAAATCACTGCAGCAGACGGGCCTGTTCCGCTCCGCCCAGCTGCTGTTCACCGATGGAGACCGCATGGCGGGCATGCCCATTCGCCGCTTCAGTCTGGTGCTGCATGCCCGGCTGCCGTCACTGCCATCTTCCGCCGCCGAAGAAGTCCTGCCGGTGGCCCCCGTTTCCCGTGAATCCACAGACAGTGCGGCCCCGTCCACTGCAGCCCTGCGGGAGGAGCGCCAATGAAGTCTCTGGAAAACCGCGACGCACTGCTCACCATCACCGGGCTGGCGGCTCTGTCCGCGGTCTTCCTGCTGGTTGTGTTTCTGCCCGGCAGAAAGAACCTGCAGCAGCTGGAGCACAGCATCCATCAGGCGGAAGCCGCGCTCCTGCAGATTCCGCAGGAACAGGCCCGTCTGCAGCGGCAGGCTCGAGAAATCGACCGCAACCTCAATTACATCTCGATTGCGGAGCACCGGCTGGCGCCCCCGTCGAATGTGCACATGGCTCTGAGCGAAATCACCACTGCCGCCGAATCGGCAGATCTTGCCGTGACCCGGCTGGAACCGAAGGCCAGCAGTGAACAGGAAACCTGGGGCGAACAGACTTTTCAGGTTCAGTTTCGCGGTAAGTACTTCGCCATCCACCTGTTTCTGCAGCAGCTGGAAGGTTCACAGCGGCTGTATCGCATTCATTCGCTGAATCTGAAGCGGAGTTCTCAGAAGCCGACAGCCGAGCTGGAAGGCGAAGTCATGGTTTCCATCTGCCTGGCTCATGCCGATTCTGACGATTCCGTAGATTCCGACACCAGTTCCGCCCGCCTGCCAGCCGATAGATCTCTTACACAGATCCTTCAGCTGGATGCTGCGCCGGGGGCTGCTCGCTGAAACAGTTTCCGCCAGGCCAGCAGCCTGCCGGGGAGACATGTCGGCCATCGACTCTCCTCCTGAACCGAATCCATCGACGACAGAACACCCTTCAACCGGGCCCCGCTGCCGACCAGAGTGCAGCACAGCGTTTTTTCAGCCACTGACGGAGCTGCCTGCCAGGCAGCCGGCACACCGCCGATCAAAGCAGAGGACTGTGACATGACCACTCGGGCACTCGGACACCAGTTCGTTCGCGATCTGAAGGCCAGCTGGCCCCGGACTGCCCTGCTGGTCATTCTGCTGCTGGTCGGTCTGCGATTCTGGATTCCGCCGCTGTACCGCGCTGCCACCGGGGCCTTCTCTTCCACGGCCGCCGGCACGGAGGAGAAACGGCCCGAACCGGGCACCGCTCTGTCCGCCGCGACTTCCACCACCACCGGCCAGGCCGGCACCAGCGTGGAGAAACAGTTCGTCGAACACACCTGGGAGCAGGTCGAGCAGATTTCGCAGACCGACCCGCTCGTGCGCTCCGCCGAAGTCGCAGCGCTCAAAACCAGCCCCTTCCATATCGATCGGGATCAGTTCCCTCCGCCGGTGCTCTTCGCCAGCGAACCCGAACCGCTGCCGGTTACCGTGCCGGCAGAACCAGTAGCCAAAGTCGAAATGGAAGCCGGGCCACCCGCTCCGTCCGACCTCGTCCTCCGCAGCACCATCGTCGGCGTCCGCCGGCGGGCGGCCTACATCAACCGCAAACTGTACTTTGTCGGCTCCGCAATTCAGTCGGGCGAAACCACCTGGCTGCTCAAGACAGTGGAACCCCGGCGGGTCATTCTGCAGAACGGCACCACCGAAGTGGAACTCAAAATCCAGTCGGCCTCCGCCGAAGACCGGGAATCTCTCTGACGCCCAGGAACAGTGTTCCAGCAACCGGCCCGCACTTCATTTCATTCGGCTGCATTTATTCTCCGGCCCTCTTCATTCAGCCATTCTTCAGCGACTGATTTCGATTCCCGCCTGCCACACATCCGCCTGCCGGATCTCCTCCGGCCAGAAACTCCCTTCCCGCACATCTCCTTTCTGCGAGATTCCTCCATCTTCGCCGTTCCGCCCGCCGGGCCGGCTGCCATTCCTCCGGCTTCTTCATCTCCTGAGCCAGCTTCCACCCCGCTTCGATTCACGTTCCACATCGCACGTTTCAGATCTCACGTTCCGGCACGACTCCCGTTCCGGCCGGCCCGTTTGATCGCATGACCTCCTGTCAGGCCCGGTTTCTGCACCCGTGTTCCGCAGGACATCCCGACAGACGGGTTCGGGCTCCCGCACCGGGAACCGTCGCCTCCTTCACCGTTAATCCAGCGGCAGTTGCCAGCTGCCTTTCTCAGGGATGACCGTCGGGCATGAGCACCACATCTTTCCCCACCGCCCGCCGCACACTGATGGCCGGCACCATCCTGCTGCTGGCAGTAGGCATTGCCACGTGTGCTCACTCCTCGTTCATGTCGCCCCGTGCCGCACAGCTGATGGCCGAACTGGGCCGCACGCCCGCAGCCGCTCCCGGCCTGCCGTCGCCGCAGCATGGCGGCCAGCAACAGGGCACCGTCCTGCTGGCCTCCACCGGCACACCGGCCAGCCAGCCGGCGAATTCCCGCTCCACCGCAGCTGCCAGAAACACACGTCCGGCGGAATCAGATCAGCCGCATCCCGCCGAACCGGCCATTCGCGTGGCCGAGCGACTCGGCTCGGAAACCGGCATCCCCACCACATTGCTCACCAGCCAGGAACCACGTGTTTCGCGGCAGCCTGTGGCAGAGCCGGCACGGTCTCCGTCTGACATCGAATCAGCGGAACAGCCGCAGGACCGCCGTGTGCCTCCGCCCCGCGATCCCCACGAGACACTGCTGGGCGAAACACCGCAGAATTCACAGCCCGCTGCACGGAAGCTGGCCGGCAGCTCTCCGCGTGTTGCGGGCCCGCGGCAGACGGTGGAACGTGACCAGCCCCGGGAACCCATTCCCGGCAACCGCCCCGAACCGCCCCGGGCCGTGCTGTTTCGTCCGCTGGAAGTCACCGTCTCTCCCCGCGAAGCCCCACTGGCTGAACGCCGGGCCTCCCGTGCGGAACTCGACCCTCAGACCACCCAGGTGGCCAGCCGCCTCGAGCGACTGCAGAACTCTGTCGATCAGCTGGCTCAGGCACAGCTCAGTCAGCAGACCACCCGCCTGGAAGAAACGGCCCGCATGCTGCAGCAGATGCAGCAGTCCACGCAGATGAAACAGCTGGAGCAGCAGTTGCGGGAACTGCAGCAGGGCGGAACCATTCCCCGGCCCGCCGCGTCAGGCAGCCTCCTTCCGTCACCACCGGCCGGCAGAAGGCTTCCCCCCGGATCGACCACACCCGGCGGAGCTGCCGACGACCAGAACGGCACCCCGGAAAATAACCCCGACGGCAATCAGAACAGCAGTCAGACAGAACCTCCCGCCGCAGAGCCGCACACCAGGCCGGAACCGCAGCAGAAGCGGAAGCCCGTCCTGCGGGTGAACCCGAACGAGGACTCCGAAACGTTCACACTGCAGATTCAGGACACGGAGATCAGCCAGGTGCTGGAAATGCTGGGCCAGATGGCCGGCATGAATATTCTGGCCGGTCGCGGTGTGAACGGCACGGTTTCAGCGAACCTGCAGAACGTCACCGTGGAACAGGCACTGGACGGAATCCTCCGTTCGATGGGTCTGGTCTACGAGCGCGACAGGGAGTTCATCTTTGTCATGACCCAGGCGGAGCAGCTGGCCCGTAAAGAGCTGGGCCGTAAACTGGTCGCCAAGGTGTACCGCCCCAACTACATCAGCGTGCGGGAGCTGCAGTCGCTCATCGCTCCCATCCTGACAGTCAGTGTCGGCAAGCTGGCCATCACCACGCCCAGTTCGGTCGGCATCGCGTCCGACCCGGAGCAGGCCGGTGGCGACGCCCTGTCTCAGACCGATGCCCTGCTGGTTCAGGACTACCCCGAAGTGCTGGAAGAAGTCGATCGGGTGGTCATGGAGATGGATGTCCCGCCGCTGCAGGTTGTCATCGAAGCCATGATTCTTAGCGTCAAGCTGACCGACAAGATGCAGTTCGGCGTCAACTTCGCCCTGCTGAATGGCAGCGGCGACAACCTGGTGGTGAGCGGTAACGGAGCCGCCGTCGGTACCTCGGCCGGTTTCCCCGGTGGCAGTGATTCAATCGTTCCGCCGGCAGCCGCCTTCCTGGCCAACTCGGCCGGGCTGAAGTACGGCTTCATCAGTGGCGACGTGACCGGCTTTATTCAGGCCCTGGAATCCATTGCCGATACCAGCCTGATTGCCTCGCCCCAGCTGCGGGTGCTGAACAAGCAGAAAGCCGAGCTGATCATCGGCGACCGCCTCAGCTACAAGACCCTGGCCATCAACGGCACGACGACAGTCGAAAATGTGAACTTCATCGACAGCGGTACCAAGCTCGTTCTGCGGCCGTTCATCTCGCCCGACGGACTGGTGCGAATGGAAGTCCACCCGGAACGCAGCTCCGCGGTGATCAATCCGGAGACGCAGCTGCCCAACCAGACGACCACCGAAGTCACCACCAACATCATGGTGCGGGACGGCAGCACGGCGGTCATCGGCGGACTGATCGAGGAACAGAGCACCGACTCGCAGGAACGTGTTCCGCTGCTGGGCTCGCTGCCACTGGTGGGCGGCGCGTTCCGCAACCGAACGGAAACCATCGACCGGACGGAAATGATCGTACTGATCACGCCCCGCATCATCCGCACGCCCGATCCCGAAGTGGAAGCCGAAGGAGCCTCCATCCGCTATGAACAGCGGATGCGGACCGATTACTTCCGTAACCATCTGGCTCCCATCAACCGGCGGAACCTGGCCCGCATGCACTACGAACGGGCCTACCGCCACTTCCAGGCCGATGAACTCGACCGGGCCGCCCATCATGTGGAAGAAGCCCTGCGGCACAGTCGCAACGACATCGACGCACTCCGCCTGCGGGACCAGATCCTGAGAACCCGTGCCAGCCGGAAACAGAAGATGTTCCCCTGGAAGAGATCGTCTCCCGAACCCGCGGCGCAGTAACCCACCCGCAAACAGGCGGCTGGAGAAGCCGGCAGCCACATGCAGCCGAACCAGCCCGGCATCAGAACCACGAAGGCCAGAGCAGCGGGAATCTGAGCAGCACGTACAGACGTTTCCAGTTCGCCCACCGAGGCCACCGCGGCCGGAAAAATTCACCAGGCACGGACAGCGGCAACGGATGACAGACCAGCCAGCCCACACCTCAGCACGATCAGGAAGCCTGCGAAGCCAGGTCGGCATCGCGGTGCGGGTGTGCCGCTCCGCCTGCATGGTCGTCGTTCTGGGCGTCCTGCCACTGCTGACCGGCTGCCAGTTCGCGGGCCGGAGCAACGCGGGTTTCCTGTCGGGTGGTTCAGATACCGTTCCGTCACGGGGCTCTGCTCTGCCTGCTGGCCCGCTGATGGCCCCACCACCTGCGGCCGCCGCCGCAGCTCTGTCGGCCGCCATTCAGAATTACCATGCGGGGCAGCCGGAAGCAGCCCTCGCCAGTCTGTCCCGGGCCAGGCAGCTCGACCCCGGACCACGCACTGCCGTTCCTGCCCTGGAACTGACGGCCCGCATCCGGTTCGATCAGGCGGATCACAGACAGGGAGTGGCCGCGCTGCAGGAACTGGTGCTGGCAGCCGGCAATGATGCGGATCTTCTCAATCGATGCGGCACACAGCTGATGCGGGCCGGCGCCACAGCCGAGGCACTGCCCCCGTTACGCCGGGCCGCAGACCTGGCTCCCCGGCAGTCAAACTACGCCCGCGACCTGGCCGCTGCCCTGGTGCAGTCCGGCCAGTCGGCCATGGCGTTAAGCGTCCTGGAAGCAGCCGCCGAGCACTCGCCGGCCAGTGCCGAACTGACGGCCGCCATGGGCCTGATTTCCGAACAGCAGCACCGCTGGACTGATGCCGCCGGCTACTATCGCCACGCAGTTGCGCACGGACTGAACAGTGTCAGCTGGCAGCGGCGTCTGGCGGAATCGCAGTATCACGCGGAACTGTACACGGAAGCCTCTCAAATCTACGCGAGGATTCTCGGCAGGGATTTCCGCCAGGGCACCCTGGAGGAACGGGTCCGGTTTGCCGACGCGGCCATTCGCACCCGGCAGTTTCAGCTGGCTCTCGAGGTGCTGGACAACCTCACCGCCGAACTGCCACACAGCAGCGCCGAACTGGAAACACTGCGGGCCACCTGTGCCTGGGAACTGGGACACCACCCGCAGGCCGAAGGCATTGTGGCCGATGCCCTGCGGCACTGGCCCGATGACGAACAGCTGACAGCCCTGCACGGTTTCTTTCTCTCCACACCGGGCAGCAGCGACCGGCCACCCGAACTGCAGCCCGACCTGCCACAGATCGTATCCCGCACCGCCCGAACCGCAGAACAGCTGCAGAAGGCGCAGCAGGTTCAGCAGCTCACCGGTTCGCAGCCCGGGCCGGAACTTCCCGTGGAACCCGTGCCGCAGCGCACCGCAGCACCGGCCGACGCCGCACCTCAAGCCACGGCGGCGAAGCCAACTTTGCCCGTGGCCTCCGCACCAGTCCTACCTGCACCAGCGATCACAGCACCGCTCCCCGTGGCGGAAACGCCCGCGCTGTCCGTTTCCAGGGAAACCCCCATGGCAGGCCCGGGGCAGGAAGTGCTCGCACCACCGGAACCGGCCACCAGCGCAGCAGCCGGGCAGGGGGGCAATATCGAGCTGAGCAGCTGGAAATCCACCCGCCCATCGGACGAGAAAACCGATAGGAATCGGTCGGCGGCCGAGTCGCCTGCTCCGGCGGAAAACTGGAAGCCCCGACCCCGGTGGGCACCTTCGGCTGGATCAGGCAGGCCCGCCGAGTCGCCAGCTGCTGCCGATGAACCGGCCTGGCAGACGCCCCGCAAGGCCACTGCCGACACCCGCTGACGCATTCGCCTGGCGGCTGCTCCAGGTCAGGCCGGCACAGCCGCTCCCCGAACCAGCGGATCGTCGCACGCGATGTGTCATCACCCCTGTGTCTTCTGGTTGCGCTGACTGCCCTGCGCGATCCGGCTTCGCTCTTCCGGCCTCGCTCTTCCGGCCGCTCTCTTCTGGCCGCTCTCTTCTGGCACTGATTACTGTGCAGGGCAGGGTATTGCCCCGGTACCGCTGGCGACCGCCGTCTGAAGGTACCGGTTGCAGCGAATGTTCCTGCTGCAGCGGTTGCCTCTTCTGTGCCAGTCAGCACGATTCCGCCGCGCACCGTGCTTCCGGCGGCCGGCGCATGTGGCCCGCACACCCCGCACCCGACCGCTGAGCGAGCAGCCAGCCGGCGAGGTTCGAGGTTTCAGATTGCATCAATTGGACAACATTCAGAACGTGACCTACGTTTCCCCGGGACAACATTTCTGATCCCGGCTGGCCGCTGGACCGGGTCTGCTGAATGAACGGCCGATCGATGCATCTGTACCGAGCACTCTGGACTGCACTGCTGCTGCCGGCCGCCCTGTGGGGTGGAACGCTGGGGGTGTGCGTCTGGGTATTTACCGGAGAACTGCAGCCAGCCGCCATTGCGGCTGTGACCAGCCTGAGCACGGCCGCGCTGATTGGCACACTGGCCCGTCGCAGCCTGCGGGAAGCGCTGGCCCTGGTTCGGCACGGGGATGTTCTCGGACTGACAAACCAGCAGTCCGGACTGTGGACCCCGCTGACATCCGCTGCGCGGGATCTGGCCGAATCGCTGGAATCTCAGGTACAGGAAGCCGTTGAAGAGCGCAACCAGCTCGAGGCCAGGTATCAGGTCATCCGCCGGCAGCTGACCAGAATGGAAGCCGCTCTGCACTCCATCGACGACCCCGTGCTGATCTGCGATGGACGGCAGGATGTGAAGTTCGCCAACTGGTCGGCCAGAAACCTGCTGCAGTCCACAAGTCCGACAGATGCCGCAACAGGCAGTGCGACCAACTGCGACTACTCGCACATGACCGAGCTGGCCCGGCTGATTTCGGAAACCATCGCCCGTCACCGGGCCACTCCCCGCCGCACGGCAGACTTTGTTCTCCCGGCCCGGGAGGAAGGCACCGCTCCTCAGGCGTGGCGGGCCATCGCCACCAGCCTGATCGACGACAGCCAGATTCCGCTGGGACTGTCGGTCATCCTGCAGGACAACAGTCAGGAACATCACGACCGCACCCGGCACGCCGAGTTCGTGTCGTCGGTCTGCCATGAACTGAAGACACCACTGGCCAGCATTCAGGCCTTCACCGAAATGCTGATCGACGGCGATGTCGAAACGCCGGAAGAACAGGCC
>JAGQPV010000408.1 GCA_020426545.1 Planctomycetaceae bacterium | reverse complement strand
CTGAGGAATCCGCCTCGACCAGAGTCACCTGCACCTGATGCCGCTGCTCCTGGTCTGAGGAATCCGCCTCGACCAGAGTCACCTGCACCTGATGCCGCTGCTCCTGGTCTTTCAGGGGCCGCAGCACGGAATTGTGCTCGACCGCGGAAGTCACCACATGGTCGCCCGGCCGCAGCAGCCCGTGAATCGCCAGGTTGAGGCTGTCCGTCCCGTTGAAGGTGAACAGCACCCGGGACGGTTCGCCCACGCCCAGCAGTTCGGCCGCCCGCTGCCGGCACCGGGCCACCACCCGCTGCACTTCCATGGCCCGACGGGAACTGCCCCGCCCCACCGCGACACCGATCTCGGTGCTGTAATGGTGCACGGCTTCCTGCACGGCCGGAGGCCGGGGAAAGCTGGTGGCCGCATTATCCAGATAGATCCGCTGGTCTGCCGGCACTGCGCTGCTCATCCGCCAATGGAATACATGGGACGGTCCGGCTGAATAAAGCGGGCCGTGTTGATCTCGTGGCCTTCCTTCTTCGCACCGATTGAAGCCCGCACGGCCTCCACGATGGCTTCATCCGCCGCGCCTTCCCGCAGCAGACTGCGGATATCGGTTTCATCGAGGCTGAACAGGCAGTTTCGCAGCCGCCCGTCGGCCGTCAGCCGGAACCGGTTGCAGCTGGCACAGAACGGCTGACTGACCGAAGCAATAAAGCCCACCCGGCCAACTCCGTCTTCAAACATGAAATCGGAAGCGGGCGCACCGGCCGGCTGCTCCGCCACGGGAACCAGCGGCATGATTTCCCGCGCCAGGATTTCGATGATTTCCCCGGCGAACAGGACTTTGTCCCGCTGCCATTTGGCATCGGCATCCAGCGGCATGAACTCGATGAACCGCACTTCCGCACCGGTCTCGCGGGCGAAGTGACCGAAGGGCACAATCTCGTCTTCCGTCATGTTGCGGATGGAAACCGCGTTCACCTTCACGGGGTTGAACCCGGCCGCCTTCGCCGCATGAATCCCTTCGATCACCTGTTCGAACCCCTCGCGACGGGTGATCTCTTTAAACTTCTCCGGGCTGAGCGCATCCAGGCTGATGTTGATTCGCCGCAGGCCCGCGTCGTACAGCTTCTGAGCCTGGTCGGCCAGCAGAATGCCGTTGGTCGTCAGGCCGATATCGCGAATTCCCTCAATCGCCGCCAGCCGCTCGACCAGCACATGCAGGTCCCGACGGACCAGCGGCTCGCCACCCGTCAGCCGGAGTTTGTCCACACCCAGGGGCACCATCAGCCGCACGAACTGCTCGATTTCCTCGAAGCTGAGCAGTTCCTTCCGGTCCATGAACACCACATCCGTCGCCGGCATGCAGTAGAAGCAGCGAATGTTGCAGCGGTCGGTCACGCTGATCCGCAGGTTGTTGTGCCGGCGGCCGAAACTGTCGATCAGAGGGGCGGACATGCGAGTGCTTCCAGTAATGCCCTGTTCGGGCTTGAATGCCGCGTGTATCAGAGCCGCAGCACCTGCCTGTGATTCCAGACGATGCGCTGTCGGAGTCTCTATTGTTTCTGCAGGACATTCCGTGTCCACCGCCGGCTCTCCGACGTCGTCATCCTCCTGGACTGGTCCTCACTGCGGGTCACCGCAGTTTACTCAGCTGTCTGTTCCGGGCTCCGCGGCGGGCGGGGCTGTGCCGGCTTCCACACCGGGATGCACCCACTCCGTGGCACCATCGTCCCAGTTCTCCTTCTTCCAGACGGGAACGGTGATTTTCAGTGTATCAATCAGCCAGCGGCCTGCCTCATAACATTCTGCCCGGTGCGGACAGCTGACCGCCAGCGCCACGCTGATATCGCCCAGCTCGAGCCGTCCCAGCCGGTGCACAATGGCCACTTCGTGCACGGGCCACCTGCGGCGGGCCTCGTCTTCCAGCTCCTGCATTTTGGCCCGGGCCATCTCCGGAAAGGCATCGTAATCCAGAGCGACAGTTCGGCGACCGCCGGTCATTTCCCGCACCGTTCCCAGAAACAGCAGCACGGCACCACAGGAGTCCGACCGGACAGATTCCGTCAGACCGTGATAATCAATTTCCTCGTGTGTCAGGCTGATCATGGTGAGTATGGATGCTGTTCAGAGGATGAGAGGCCAATGAAAGGCGGCCCGGGCTGTTCGCGTCGTACTGGCAGCCGGCCTGCCAGATGAACCAGTGACTCCGTTCTGCGGGCCCCGCCGGGTCGACACTCTTTGCGGGACGGCAGACACTTCTGGACCAGACAGAATTGGCACACAGCGGCACCCTGTCCGTCAAACCGGCTGGCAGAACCTGTTTCAGCCCCCGCTGACGGGTGGAAAACAGGTGACCTGAGATTCCGCATTCAGGGGCTGCGTCTCTGCCGCGTAATCGGTTCCCACGGCAAACAGCAGCGAGGAACCCACAGGCTGCAGCTGCGGACACTGTTCCATCAGGGCAGAACGCAGCATGGCAATGGTGGCCCCTTCCTCCAGTTCGATCTGAACGGTATCGGCCCCCGCAAGGTCGCGGGCGCGGGCATACAGCCGGACAGGCAGCTTCATGTGACAGTCATTCTCGACCGGGACGGGCGAAGCCGCTCGCGAATCTCCGGCATCAGTCCGTAGGCCAGAGCCAGCAGTTTGAGCGGGTGGAGGGTGGGAGTCGGCGTGCCCTGTTCCATCTGAAATTTGCAGCTGCTGCATTCGGTGGCCCCCAGGGTGACCTCCGAGGCCCGCATGTGGGTAATCAGCCCCCAGCCAATGCGAAGCGATGTACGAAAGTTCTCTCGCGTCAGCCCGAAGGCCCCGGCCATGCCGGAGCAGCCCTGCTCGATTGTATGCAGCTCCAGTTCGGGAATCAAAGACAGCAGTTCATGCAGCGGGCGGCCCCGGCCCAGTGCCCGCAGGTGGCAGGGCGTATGGTAATCCACCCGCAGGGGCAGCGGGTCGAAATCGGTTCTCAGTTCACCCTTCACATGCCGCCGGAGCAGGTAATCGCCCGCTTCCACCACTCGCGAGGCCACCAGCTCGGCATCGGGGTGGTTCAGCAGCATCGGGTATTCCTGCGACAGACACACCGCCGCCGAGGGCTCGGTGCAGATGATGTCGCAGCCTTCCCGGGCGAACTCCACCAGTTCCCGCACATTGTGCTCGGCCAGCTCCCGCGCAGCCGCCAGATCGCCAGCGGAAACCATCGCCATTCCTGAAGCCAGCTGACCTGCCGGAACATGCACCGGCACCCGGTTATGCTGCAGAATACGCACCAGAGACTCGGCCAGCTGCGGATCGTAGTAGTTCGCATAGTCGCCCACGAAATAGACCACTCCCGGCGAGCTGCCACCGACCGGCAGCCGGCGGACTTCCCGCGGGGCCGTCTGCAGGAAGGAGCGGCGGGCGAACAGGGGCAGCTTTCGATAGCGTGAAATACCGACCGATTTTTCCAGCAGGAAGCGGGCCACCGGGCTGGCAATCAACCGGTTGGCCGCAAACGAAACCGCCCCGCCCAGTGGTCCGAAAGAATGCGCCCGCGAGAGAATCCAGTCGGCCCGGTTCAGGCCATTGGCTGCCACCCAGGCGGCCCGGGCTTCAATCATCAGCTGAGGAATATTCACCTTCGACGGGCATTCAAACTGACACTGCTTGCAGTTGAAGCACTGGCTGTTCAGCTCCCGCATCTCGGGGCTGGCCAGCACCGACGGGTCGAGAGCTCCGGTGGCCACATTCCGCAGAATATTCGCCTTCGACCGCGGAGCCGCGTGCTCCGTGGCATCAATCCGAAAGAACGGGCACATGCGTTCTTCGGCCGACTGCGAGCGGCACATGCCGCACCCGTTGCAGCGGGAAGCCGCCTCGGTGAACTGCTCGGTATTCCACTTCAGCTGCAGGTTAACGATGGCCGGCGGTTCTGCCGGCTGAACCGTCCGCAGGTTCCGCCGCATCAGGTGCGGGTCGTCGGTCAGAATTCTGCCCGGGTTCATCAGGTTGCGGGGGTCGAACAGTTCCTTGACCTGCTGAAACACGGGGTACAGGTCCCCGTACTGTTCCCGCAGAAACGACGACCGGGACAGCCCGTCGCCATGCTCTCCGCTGACAGTTCCCCCGATCGCGAAGACCAGCCGGTACAGGTCCCGGGCGATCCCTTCCATTCGTTCGCCGCTGTGGCTGTCGGGCGGGGGAAGAAACGGCCGCAGATGAACCTGTCCCGCCAGCGCGTGGGCGTACAGCGAAGCCGTCACCTGATGCTTCTGAAACACCTTCTGAGCACCGGCGAAGAACTCGTACATGGCCTCCGGCGGAACGGCCAGATCTTCCACAAACGGTACCGGGCGAATGGTGCCCTGTAATCCGGTCAGCAGAGAAACCACCCGGGCCGGCAGCGACCACAGAAACTCGATTTCTGCTTCGTCGCTGGTTTCCGCGGCAATCACCGTCCGCAGGTTCACATTCCGCACCGCGTCGATCAGCTTCCGCAGCCGCATGCGGGCTTCCCGGTCGCTGAAGCCCGTGGTCTCCACCAGCAGGGCCGCTTCGGCGGCGGGGGAAATCATCTCTTCAAACCGCGGATCCGCCTCCCGGGCCAGCGTCAGCAGTCGCCGGTCCAGCAGGTCGCAGGCGGTCGGCCGTTCGCCGGCAATGGCCTGCACCGTCTGCACGGCAGCTTCCAGCTGGCCGAACAGCAGCACCACCACCGCCCGGTTGGCCGGCAGAGGTGCCGTATGCAGAGTGGCTGCGGTGAACAGCCCCAGCGTTCCTTCCGAACCCGTCAGCAGGCGGGGGAAATGTACGGCTCCATCGGCGAGGCCGCCCCGCAGGTAATACCCCGCACTGTTGCGGATCAGCGGTGGCTGGTGTTTTTCGATCAGCCCCGCGGAATCACTCAGCAGCCGCCCCAGCTTGCTCACCAGGGTGCGGCGCAACGATTCCGTGCGGGTGGAATCGGCAGAAGACGCCACGCCCGACAGATTCAGGTCAACAAACGGTCGTGGCACAGCCGCCGTGGGAGGCAGCCCCCGCAGCTGATGCAGCGGTTCGGAACCCAGCTGCAGCACCTCTCCCCCCGCCAGCACGAGTTCGATATCCAGCACGTGATCGCGGGTGGAACCCACACGGACGGAATGCGAGCCGGCCGCATCCACACCCAGCATTCCGCCAATCGTGGTCACTCTGGTATTAGACGGATCGGGGGGAAAATACCGGCCATGCTCCCGCAGAACGGCGTTCAGCGCGCTGTGAACCAGTCCCGGTTCCACGCGAACCGTCGATTCGCCGATTTCCAGAATCCGCCGCATGTACCGCGAAAAATCGATCACCAGCCCGCCGCCCAGCGCACTGCCGGCAATTCCGCTGCCGGCCCCCCGCGGATGCAGCGGCAGGTTATTCTCGGCGGCAAACCGGGCCACTGCCACCACATCGTCCCGATCACGGGGCCACACCACTCCCGTGGGCGGCACCTGGTACAGGCTGCCATCGGTGGAGTACATCGAGACCGTCAGCGGATCGCAGCGGACATCTCCGCGAAGCGAACCAGCCAGATCCTCCTGAATATGAATCTGCAGATCATCCACTGCACGACAGCCTTAGGAGCAGAACCTGGCCAGCTGAAAGGGAACAGGACATCAACATGAGGAATCCATCACACACGGGACCAGCCGGCGGCCTGACGTCACCGCCGCCGTTCGAAATCCCGGACATTACATTACCTGGCCGTACTGTACCGGGCCAGAAACTGTGGAAGGGCACACTGCCCTCCGGAAC
>JAGQPV010000407.1 GCA_020426545.1 Planctomycetaceae bacterium | reverse complement strand
GTCGGCGGAACGGACTTCGGTTTTGCGTTTGGAGACAAGGCCCGGTTCCGGGTGGCTGTATTCAAGCAGCGGGGCCAGATTTCGATGGTCCTGCGGCGAATTCCGAACGAATTCCTGACCTTCGAACAGTTGGGCCTGCCGCCCGTCATCCGCGATCTGATCACCAGGCCCCGCGGCCTGTTCCTGGTCACCGGCCCGACGGGCAGCGGCAAGACAACCAGTCTTGCCAGCATGATGAACTGGATGAACGACAACCTCGATCATCACATCATCACGCTGGAAGACCCGATCGAGTATTACCACCAGCACAAGAAATCGACGATCAACCAGCGGGAAATCGGCGTCGATGTGCCGGACTTCCCGGAAGCCCTGCGTCGCGCCCTGCGAATGGATCCTGATGTGATCCTCGTGGGAGAAATGCGGGACCTCGACACGATTTCCTCGGCCATTACCGCGGCGGAAACCGGCCACGTGGTGTTCGGCACGCTGCACACGACCGGTGCCCAGGGTACCGTCGACCGAATTATCGACGTGTTCCCCACCAGCCAGCAGGAACAGATCCGGACGCAGCTGTCGACCTCGATCATCGGCATTCTCAGCCAGACTCTGCTGCCCCGCAAACCCAAGGGCATGGTAGCTGCCTACGAACTGCTGGTGGTGACCCCGGCCATCGCCAACCTGATCCGTGAAGCCAAAACCTTCCGGATCAACTCCGCGATTCAGACGGGCCGCAAGTACGGGATGCAGCTGCTGGACGACGCGCTGTTCAATCTGTGGAAAAACAAGCTCTGCGAAGAGCAGGACTGCATCGTGCGGTCCAACAACCCGGGCGAACTCAAAGTCCGGATCGAGCGGGCCAAGAAGGGTCTGTTCGACGAGACCGGAGAAGAGGATGACGATGACGACTGGGATGACGACGACGACGATTGATGCCACCTGAGGCAGAACCGGCCGGGAACTGCTCCTGGCCGCCAGCCGGAGAACGGACTCCGGCCGTCTGGTTCCCGCACGATTTCAGCACCCCGACATTTCCCGGGCAGGCCCCTGGCCGCAGCAGGAAGATCAACTCAGATGGCACAGCGTCGACTCGGACAGATTCTGGTAGACCTCGGTTTTCTGACCGAAGACCAGCTGTGGGACGTGCTGGAAGAACAGAAGCAGAGCCCCGGCGAAATCATCGGCCAGGTGGCCGTCCGCATGGGGCTGGTCACTGAAGTGCAGGTCACCGAAGCCCTCGCCGAACAGTGGGGCATGCCGGTTATCAATCTGGGGGAAACCAACATCAGCCCCAAGGTACTGGAGCTGGTACCCCAGACAATGGCTGAGATCTACAAGATCATGCCGGTCTCGCTCAAAGGCGACGTGATGACCGTCGCCATGGCCGATCCGCAGAATGTCAACGCCCTCGACGACCTGCGGAACCTGCTGGGTTATGACGTGCGGGGGGCCGTGTCCTCGCTCCCGGAAGTGGAACGGGCCATTGCCCAGTACTACGCCGACCGGGAAGACAGCATCGAAGATGTCATCAGCTCGATGGAGGATGCCGGCAAGGATGAGTTCGGGCGGGAAGCCTTCGACCTGTCCTCCGCCGAGGAACTGGCCGAGGCGGCTCCCATCCGGAAGCTGCTGAACATGGTGCTGCTGCTGGCCATTAAAGACCAGGCCAGCGACATTCACTTCGAGCCGTTTGAAGACGAATTCAAAATCCGCGTCCGGGCGGATGGCGTGCTGTATGAAATGGTTCCCCCGCCCCGCCACCTGGCCAACGCGCTCGTGTCGCGAATCAAGGTCATGGCCGAGCTGGACATCGCCGAACGGCGGCTGCCGCAGGACGGCCGGATCGAACTGAACGTGGGTGGCAACCCTGTCGACCTCCGGGTTTCAGTTTTGCCCACCATGTTCGGCGAAGCCGTCGTCATGCGGGTGCTCGACCGCACCGTGGTTCAGCTGGACCTGAACAAGATTGGAATGGACGCCGGAACGCTGAGCCATTTCCGCCAGCTGATTCGCCGGCCGAACGGCATTGTCCTGGTCACCGGGCCTACGGGCAGCGGCAAAACGACCACACTGTATTCGGCGCTGAATGAACTGAACGACATCGAATCCAAGATCATCACCACCGAAGACCCGATCGAATACGACATCGACGGACTGCTGCAGGTGCCGGTGAATCCGGATATCGGCGTCACCTTCGCCAACGTGCTGCGGGCCATTCTGCGGCACGACCCGGACAAAATCCTCGTCGGGGAAATCCGCGATTACGAAACTGCGGAAATCGCCGTGCAGAGTGCCCTCACGGGCCACCTCGTGTTCAGCACCCTGCACACCAACGATGCTCCGTCTTCCATTACCCGGCTGCGGGATATGGGCGTCCCGCAGTTCCTGATTACCGCCTCCGTGGAAGCCATTCTGGCCCAGCGGCTGGTGCGCCGCATCTGCACGGAGTGCCGCACGGAGTTTGAGCCGAGCGACGAACTGCTGATGGAACTGCAGCTGCCGATCGAACAGGCCCGGAAATACAAATTCTACTACGGCAAGGGCTGCGGTCGGTGTAACAACTCCGGCTATAAAGGCCGGGTCGGCATCTACGAACTGCTGGAAGTGACCGATGAAATCCGCGACATGATTACCGCGGATGCCTCGGTGGATGACATTCGCAACTATGCTCGGACCCAGGGCATGACCACCCTCCGCGAGGCGGGGCTGAAGCTCATTTTCGACGGCCACACCACCATCGACGAAGTGGTTCGCGAAACCGTGATGGAAGACATTACCTGAACCCGGTTGCCCCGGTGAACCGCTTCGGCCTCCCGCCGGAATTCACCGGACGCACCACAGATCTTCAGATTTCAATGGATAGTCTGCCGCCGGGTCCGCCCTGAAGCGTCCCCGCGACCGACCCTGCATCGCAAACCTGCGCGGAGCCCGCCGATGCCCACTTTTCAGTACGAAGCGATGGACAACACGGGTCTCGAAATTAAAGAGACCATCGAAGCGCCATCGGAAGCCGAAGCCCAGGAAAAGATTCGCGAGAAGGGCTTTTTCGTCACGCGAATCCAGGAGAAGGGCCGCACCCGCAAAAAGGCCGATGCCAAGAAGAAACCCGCCCGCCGCAAGGGGGGCAGCTTCACCATCGGCGGCGTGCGTCCCAAGCAGCTGTGTACCTTCACCCGGCAGCTGTCGACCCTGCAGGATGCCGGACTGCCGATTCTCCGCAGCCTGCGGATCCTGGAAGGTCAGTCCAAGCCCGGCCCGCTGAAGAACTCGCTCAACGGCGTCATCGAGGACATTGAAGGCGGTTCCACGCTGTCCGAAGCCATGGCCAAGCAGCCCAAGGCCTTCGACAACCTGTACGTCAACATGGTGAAAGCGGGCGAGGCCGGTGGTGCACTCGAAGTCATTCTGCAGCGGCTGGCCGAATTCAAGGAGCGGGCTCAGAGCCTGAAGCGGAAGGTCCAGGGAGCCATGATCTACCCGGTGGCGGTCGTGACCGTCGCCACGCTGATCGTGGGCTTCATCATGTACTACATCATCCCCAAGTTTAAGAAGATTTTCGACGACTTCGGCACCGAGCTGCCCGGCATGACCAAGGCGCTCATTAATGCCAGCGACATCGTCGTGAACTACTTCTACCTCGGACCAGCGATTCCCATCGGCCTGTATCTGATGATCAAGATCATCAAGAAGAATAAGACCGGCGCCTACATTGTCGACCGCATCTCACTGAAATTACCGTTACTGGGCAAGATCCTCGAGAAAACGGTCGTCGCCCGAACCTGCCGGACACTGGGCACGCTGATCGCCTCGGGCGTACCAATTCTGGAAGGCCTGATTATTGCCCGCGACACCGCCGGCAATGCCGTGTTCTACCGGGCGTTTGACAACATTTATGCGGCCATTCGGGAAGGCGAATCGATGGCGATTCCGCTCCGGGAAGCACGCATCGTCGACGACATGGTGGTCAATATGGTGGACGTGGGCGAGGAGACCGGTGCACTGGATGTCATGCTGTATAAAGTGGCCGACGTCTATGATGAAGAAGTTTCCGTGCTGGTCGAAGGCCTGATCAACCTGCTCGAACCGCTGATGGTCGTGATCCTCGGTCTGATCGTGGGTTTCATCGTGATCGCCCTGTTCATGCCGCTGATCAAGCTGCTGAACGATCTGTCCTGACAGTCCCCCGGAATCCGTTTCGCCGAATCCGGAATTTGAAACACAGTCTTCACTGCTGTCTGCAGACCAACTGCTGAAGGAGTCGCCAGGTGAAAGCCCAACCCCGTCATCCAGGCCCGAATGGCTCCGCAGTGCCAGCTGGCCTGCGGCATTCCAGCCTGCGGTCTGCCTTCACACTCATCGAACTGATGATCGTGATTGTGGTCATCGGCATGCTGATTGGTCTGCTGCTGCCCGCTCTGCGGGGCGTGACCACCAACGTGCACATTGCCCGGGTGAATACGGAAATGGATTCCATTTCCAGTGGTCTGGCCGACTTTAAAGCCACCTTCGGCACTTATCCGCCCAGCCGGATTGTGCTGTCAGAACAGGGCGGCAGCTGGACTAATAACAGCCGGGCCGCCATTCGCCGCCTGTGGCCACAGTTCAACTTCGGCCTCGACCGCGATTTCAACGGCGATGGCGACTCGTCGGACACCATCACCCTCACGGGAGACACGGCCCTGGTCTTCTTCCTCGGCGGTGTGGAACGGACATCTGGCAGTAAGGATCTGATTGGCTTTGCCAAGAACCCTGCCAACCCGTTCAGCACCAGTGGTAACAACCGGCTGGGGCCATTTTTTGAGTTTCAGCCGGATCGACTGACTCAGCTCTCGGTCGCGGGCGGCAACTTGCTGACCTACGTCGATCCGCTCCCGGGCCAGCAGACCGGTTCTCCTTATATCTATCTCAGTGCGTACGACGGCAGTGGCTACAACACACTGGATATTCCCTCAAGCAGTGGCATGACGAACTTCTATCGTCAGGGAAGTGGCTCGACAGCCTCCGGCTGGAATTCCAAGAGCTTCCAGCTCATCTCGCCCGGATCAGACGGCCTGTATGGCCTTGGCGGTCATTACGATCCGGAAAATACGGACTCCGGCTCGTCCGCTCTGACCGGCAGCCGGGCCGCCGAAGCAGACAATATCACCAATTTCCACAGCGGCCAGCTGGCGGATAATTGACGGTCAGTCAGCTGTCCCGTCCGTCACTGCCAGTCGGGACGGCGGGACAGAACTCTCGTCCAGAAGCAATTCGGGCGACAGCAGGAATTTTCCTGTGGCCGGTGGACTGATTACCCCGGCCGACAGTGCTCAGCACAAGAGATGACAGATGAAATTGCTCATGCGGACAACCAGCAGGCAGACAGAGCGTCAGACAGCTCGCGGCGGCTTCACGCTGATCGAACTGATCATGACCATTGGCATCATCCTGCTGCTGATGGGTGTGTTTCTGGCAGCTGCCCGGAGTGTCAGCAATTCCGGCAAGGTCAGCGCCACGCAGGCCACGATCCGCAAGGTGGACGGACTGCTGATCCGTCGAATGGAAGCCTTTGAACGGGCCATCATCCAGCAGAACGGCAACAGTGGTCAGCTTCCCGATTATGCCCTCCCGTGGTATGCGGCTGCCGGCCGCGACCGTGATGTGGCCATGGTGCTGGGTCGCAAGGATCTGTTCCGCAAGCATTTCCCCCAGCGGTTCAGTGAAGCGGGAATCACCGCCCCCGCGGGCCATTCCAGCGAAACAGAAAGTGCCGAGCT
>JAGQPV010000406.1 GCA_020426545.1 Planctomycetaceae bacterium | reverse complement strand
CTCCAGCAGTTCACCGCAGGTGCTCCACCGGAACACGGGTTCCAGCGTACGGGGAGGGCTGTCACTTCCCGTGGATAATGCCATCAGGGCCAGGTCGGGCGTGTGGTCCAGATTGCGGGCGACATGCACACCGGCGAGGTCCCAGTACCAGCTCTTGCCGACTGTCCGCTGGCGGGCGAAATCGCCCACGGCCCACTGAGCCAGCGACATGCGGCTCAGGTCGAACACGAAGCTGTGGCTGTTCTCCAGCCCCACAGCGAAGGCCCGGGGAATCGTCCCGCTGGAGCTGCCTTCCTCGCCAGTGAAGACATCCCGCACAATCCGGGCTTCCGCACCACGAGTGACCGTCAGAAACTGTTCGACATTCGACGGATTGGTGGGCACCGTGAACCGCGGATCATTCAACGCCGACCAGCTGGCCAGCAGCTGCGTGTCGATTTCGCCGTTCAGCACGCCGGGCACCGGTTTGAGGTACGACGGCATTTCCATACCGGGCACAATCCGCATGGGCGAGCGAGTCCACCGCAAATAGAACTCGGGCCGCATCCGCTGGCCCAGGCCCAGCAGGTTGGAACCCCGCGTGCCAAGGGCCACGTTCTGCGGTTTGTACGAGCCGACTTCGTGGCAGGCGATGCAGCTGAGACCGCGGGGGCCCACCAGCGTATGCCCGGCGACCAGCACTTCCGAGGAAGCCGGCTTACCCGTGCTGGCTGCCGCGATGGCAGCTGCCCGGGTGGTTGCCGGCGGTTTGCCATTCGCCGGAACATCCAGCTCGGGTGGACCGGGCGGGATTCGGTCGTGCGAAATCAGGTGGGCCAGCAGGGCCGCCTGTTCTGTTTCAGAATGCTGAAAGCGGGGCATGCGAACCAGCAGCCACGGCAGCCGCACGGTTTTCTGTGCTCCCTGAATGGCTTCCGCCAGGGCGGAGTCCTTCAGTTTGTCTCCCACGGCGGTGAGGGAAGGGGGAATCAGCCCCTGCGTCTTCTGCTGCAGGTCGGCATCAATCCGGGCGGTTTTCCCGGCGATGGAGGTCATTCCAGCTGACTGATCGCGATCGTGACAGGCCAGGCAGTTCTTCCGTTCCAGCAGCTGCTGGCCGGCCAGACTCGGGCTGCGGGGGTGCGCTTCGGCTGGCCGATCCGCCAGATAAGCGAGCAGGGCCTCGGTATTCAGCCGCTCGCCGAATGCGGGCCGACCAGTGGCCGGGTTCGCCTTCTTCGCCAGACAGCCAGGCTGTTCGGTTTTTGCCCGGAACGCGGCCAGACCAGGCAGCCCGGCTGCCGTGAACTTCATGCCGTCCAGCTGATGGCAGGCCGCGCAGCGAAACTTCTGCACCAGCTGCCGGCCCTCGGCGATAACAGCCGCATCCTGCAGTCGGGCTTTCGCAGGTTCGGAAATGGGCTGGCTGTCTCCCTTGAGAGAAGCCAGGTAGGTGGCCAGCTGCCGGCGTTCCACGGTGGTCAGTTTGAACACCGGCATACGGTGCGCGGAGTTCAAATCCTGCGGGCGGCTGAGCCAGGTGAACAGCCAGCCGGCGGTTCGCTTCCGGCCAACCGTTGAGAGATCGCCCCCGTCCGCTGCGTTCCGCATGCCCAGGCCATTCACCTGGTGACAGGCCAGGCAGCCCAGCGAACGGGACAGCAGTTCGCCCGCGCGAATCTCCTCCGCCTGGGTGGGGGTTTTCTTTGTCCTGCGGTCGGCCGCGGGCCGGGGCAGGGCATCGATTCGGGGCTGTTTCGCCGTCGAGGTCAAATACGCGGCGATGGCTTCGGCCTGGTCGGGCGTCAGTCCGAAGTCGGGCATCCGGGCCGGGTTGGTTTCCTCTTTTTCGGCTTTCCGTGCCTGCGTGAGTTCTGCCGGCGCAAGCAGCTTTTCGACAATCCAGCCGGCTGTCAGACTGCCGCCGGCATGCACCAGCGAGGGCGCGGCCAGCGGCGGTTCTTCACCGGGCGTCTGATGGCAGGCGGCGCAGCGGTGAGCCAGGAACTGATCGCTGCCGGCACTCACCAGCGACAGCTGTTCGTCGCCACCGTCACGAAACAGCAGATGGGCGGGAACCGGTTCCACCGGAAACGTGGAAGACGACCAGTACAGGCCCAGCCGGGCGGCGGGTTCTGTTTTCTCAAACGTGACTTCCAAGGTGTGCTCGCCAAAACCCGGTTCAAACGCGTCGCTGCTGAGCCAGCCGGCATCCTTCCGCTGGCCAGTCAGCACGTCTTCCCCGTCAAGCTGCACCTGAACTTTTCCCTGAACCCACACATGCAGCCGATGCGGGCCATCCTGCCGGACCAGCAGTTCGCTTTCCCAGTGGGCGGTGAACGGCCCCGCCGGCAGTCGGGAATCGGGCGACAGATCTGCCCAGTCGAAAGCGATTGTGGAATCGACCCGGCGGACGGTGGTTCCGCCAGCCGTGTACTCCGCGAACAGGCCGGGCGGGAACTCATCGTCCAGCTCGTCACCGAAGGCCGGGCCGGCCGGTTGAACGGCCGCCAGCAGAAACAGGCCGGCAGCCAGCAGTTGTGAAAAAGAAATCAGAGTTCGAGGCCACCGCATGAACAGACTTTCCGGCTGGTTGAAACATCGCCCCCCGCTGCGACCGGGGCCGCCGGGGGATCAGCTCATCTCGGGGCACTTGACCGCCTGGTTCACGCACATACGCTGGCGAAAATTCGCGATTCCGGCCCGACGAATCAACCACGCCTGATAATTGAGACGCAGTCAGTCAGAGGGAGAAATAACCGTCGGAGGGGAATACAGTGATTCACATCTCTCGACGACGGTTCTCCTCGATTATACTCGGGACTGCCAGCCACGCCACGCAGGCCAGCCAGCTGAATACCGGCAGTCCGGCCGAGCTTAACCGCTGTCCAGATTGCGCTTCTGTTCGTGTTCCGCAGTCGTCTTTTCGGAAACCCCTCCATCGTGAGCGAACCCACTCGGACGTCTTCCTCGCGCGGCAGCAGCCCCCCGACGAACTGGGCGGAACTGCTGGACGAATTTCGCGCCGAAGCGGAAACCGTGCGGCAGGGGGGCGGAGCGGCGGCCATCAAACGGCAGCACGGAAAACAGCGGATGACGGCCCGCGAACGAATCGCCGCGCTGCTGGATCCTCCGCGCAGTCCCGACAGCGGCAATCCTGATAAGGCCGCCGCTGAGGGGGAGCGGTTTCTGGAAACCGGGCTGTGGGCCGGCTATGGCATGTACGGCGAGTGGGGCGGGGCGCCTTCCGCCGGCGTGGTGTGCGGCATTGGTCCGGTTTCCGGCCGGCAATGCATGATCATCGCCAACGATGCCACGGTGAAAGCGGGGGCCTTCTTCCCGGCCACGGCCAAGAAAGTCCTGCGGGCCCAGCGGATGGCACTGGAGAACCGCCTGCCGCTGATTTACCTCGTCGATTCCGCCGGTGTGTTCCTGCCGCTGCAGGATGAAATTTTCCCCGATGAAGATGACTTCGGCCGCATCTTCCGCAACAACGCGGTGCTGTCCGCCACGGGCATTCCACAGCTCGCCGCCATCATGGGCAACTGCGTGGCGGGCGGGGGGTACCTGCCCGTGCTGTGCGATCAGCTGCTGATGACGGAAGGTTCCGGGCTGTATCTGGCGGGGCCGGCCCTGGTTCGCAGCTCCATCGGGCAGCAGGTTTCACACGAGGAACTGGGCGGTGCCGCCATGCACGCCCGCATCAGCGGAACCATCGACTACCGCGAAGTTGACGATGCCGCCTGCCTCCACCGACTGCGGGAGCTGGTGCGGGTACTCCCGGCCGATCCGCGGTCGCCATTATTTGTACGGGAAGAGTCGATCCCGCCGGCCCGCTCGCCGGAAGAACTGCAGGATGTCTTTCCGGTCGATCCGCAGCAGCCATACGAAGTGCGGGACGTGCTGAACTGCCTGCTCGATGAAGGCTCCTTCCAGGAATATCGGGCGGAGTACGGCGAAACGATTGTCTGCGGGACAGCCCGCCTGGGCGGAATTTCGGTCGGCATTGTGGCCAACCAGCATCACCCGGTGAAAACGCCGGAAGCGGGAATCCAGTTCGGCGGAGTGATCTACCATCAGAGCGCTGACAAGGCGGCCCGGTTCATCATGACGTGCAATCAGTCGTGGACGCCGCTGCTGTTTCTGCAGGATGTGTACGGATTCATGGTCGGCCGCGATTCCGAACAGGCCGGGATTATCCGTTCGGGGGCGGCCCTGGTGAACGCGATTTCCAACAGCCGCGTGCCGAAGCTCACGTTAATCACCGGGGGCAGCTACGGAGCCGGCAACTATGCCATGTGCGGCAAAGCCTTTGATCCCCGGTTTCTGTTCGCCTGGCCGACTGCGAAATACGCGGTGATGGGAGCGAAGCAGGCTGCGGCCACCCTGCTGGATATTTCCATCTCGGCCATGAAGCGCGAGGGCCGCACCCCTGATGTGGACGAGCTGGAAGAACTGAAAGCCCGCACCGAAGCTCAGTACACCGACCAGACCGATATTCGCTATGCGGCCGCCCGCGGCTGGGTCGATGCGGTGATTGAACCAGCGGAAACCCGGGCTGTCCTGCGGCACGCGCTGAGCCTTGCCATCCGCTATGCGGAAGACCGCCCGTTCCAGACCGGCGTGCTGCAGGTCTGAAACGCAGAGTAAGGGGCGGCCATCTCCTCTTGACCTTCCTCCCTTTCAGGGAGGGATTGAGGGAGGGTCACAGCGTTCAACAACCTGGCGGCGGGAGCAGTTTCAACATCGATCGATGAGCCCCTCACCTCAATCCTCTCCCCACAGGGGAGAGGAAGTCGATCCCCGACTTCGCTGGCTTCCACCGGTGTGCCGGCGTCAAATTTCCGTTTGTTGTTTCAGCTTTGCTGGCGTTACAACAGAGCGTCGCTCTGTTCCAGGCAGGCACTCAGTTGTCGAGCAGACTGGCGTGCGTGGTCACATGGGCGGGAAATTCCGGATTGCCCGCCGTGCCGGAACCGAACCGGCAGCCGGTGACCAGGTTGCCCCGGCCATCGCCGTTCCACTCGACCGCCACCGGCATCAGCTTCTGTTCGCGGCTGTCGATCACGGTGCAGCCGGTGAGGACCGTGTCGCTGCAGTCCTCCAGGTAAATTCCCGGTTCACCCGCGTCGGTCACCTGCGTGCTGCCCACGGTGATCCGTTCGCAGCGAACAATTTCCAGCAGGCCCTTCCGTTCGACAGGAACAGCACCTTCCACGGTATGCCGGCCGGCCTGGGCATCCTGAATGATCAGCCCGGAAAGATTGCAGTCCACACTGTCGACCAGCCGGACTCCGGTGGCCAGTTCGCTGCCACGGTAATCGGGGTTATGGCCGAAGCAGTTGGAGCCCACCACGATGTTCCGGCAATGCTCCACCAGCAGATTACGGTGGTGACCGCTGTAGATGTAGTTGCCGGTGATCGTCACGCCGCGGGCATCGGTCAGGTGGATATTATTATCCTGGCTGCCGATCAGATTGCCGGAGATGGTCCACATGCCGACTTTGTGATTTCCATCGGTGCCACGGCCAATGAAACGGATGTTCGATCCGCCGGGACTGCGGGTGGCCTGGATGGTGCAGCTGGAGATCGTGCCTTCGCGGACGCTCGATTTCTCCTGACTCACATCGATATAGATTTCAGCGGTCGGCACGTCTTCCTGTCCGGGGAATTCCTTCTGAAAGGCCCGGTAGTTGTTGTATTCGATATCGCAGCCGGTGACCTGAAAATTGCGGATCTCGCTGCCTTCCACGCGGATCCCGCCCCGCCGGCAGTAGCTGATG
>JAGQPV010000405.1 GCA_020426545.1 Planctomycetaceae bacterium | reverse complement strand
GCAGACCACGCCCTTCCTGCGTCAGGGCGTGCCACCCGGGATGTTGTTCGGGACTCAGCGGCGGAAGCTGAAGAGAAGTCCCCTTACCCCAGCGTCTCTCGCTCTGGAGAGGGGCTTTGACGGCAGACCACGCCCTTCCTGGGTCAGGGCGTGCCACCCGGGATGTTGTTCGGGACTCAGCGGCGGAGGCTGGCCCGGCGGAGTGACGATTTCTGCCGCGGGAGAAACGGCTTGTGCCAGGAGGCTGGCATCAGGCGAGCACGAGGAGAGTCAGGAGGTGCTCAGCCGGCGGCCCGGCTTCGGCTGGAGGCTGCGGCCAGCCGTTTGACGGCATCGACCACGCGCCAGTCCATCCACCGCCAGTCATTGTCGTCGCCGGCGCGGCCGAGGAAACCCAGGTGCCCGCCGCCTTCGGCCACGTGCACGGCCAGGTGCTGTTCGCCGGCGAACGGTTCGAACTGCTCAGCGGGGACCATCGGGTCGTCGGCCGCGGTAAGAATCAGCGTGGGACGGCGAATGGCCTTGAGGCGATCGCCGCAGCTGCACTGCGAGTAGTACGAATCGGCGGTGCCGAAGCCGGCTGCGGGGGCCGTATAGAGTTCATCGAACTCTTTCAGGCTGCGGCAACGGGACAGTGCCAGGCGATCCGGCGGCGTGGCCAGGGTGCCCTGCTCGATCTGAGCCAGGACCAGTCTGGTCAGCCAGCGGCGGAAGTGACGATCGTACGCGCCCCACAGTGAGCGACGGATCGAGGTGACGCACATTTCCAGCCGCAACGGAGGGCAGACCGCCACTCCGCCGAGGACTTCACCCGCCAGATCCTGCGGACGGGTGCCGAGGTAGTTCAGCAGAATACTGCCGCCGAGCGAAAACCCGGTGACGATGATCTGCTTCTGGCCGCAGTGCTGCACAATATAACGGACTGCCGATTCGATATCGTCGGAGCGGCCGGCATGGTAGGGAAAGCGGGACAGGCCGGTGGCGGCTCCACAGTTCCGCATATCCATGCGGTACGTGGTAAAGCCGGACTGATTCAGCTTCCGACCGATCCACCGCATATAGGGGCTGCGGTGGCACCCCCCCAGGCCGTGCAGCATCAGCACGGCGGGCTTGACGGAACCATTGACCGCGCTGCGATCTGAAGGCAGATCTTCATGCAGCACGATTCTGTCGGCGTCGGGCAGCAGCACCAGGTGCTGTCTTGCCTGTTCCTCCCATTTGGGCTGGCCGCACCACGTGGCCGCCAGCGTCTGAGCATGTCCACTGCGCAGCAGCATATGCGGCCGGAAAGGCGGCAGTTCTCCAAACAGTTCCGCGGCATCAGACATGGGCCTGGTTTCACGTCGGCGTGAGATCCGGCAAGCATCTGTCCGGACGGGATGCCCAGTCAGAGGGGCTGAACTATAATCGGCAACAGGCATTTGTGCATCCTGCTGAAACATTCCGGGTGTCCTGTCATGCCAGTAAGGGCTGCTCAGGTCGTGAACCAGTCCGATCGGGTGCGATTCTGCGGACGGTTCGCCTGGCTGCATGCACCGGTGAGCGTGGTACCGGGAGAGGCAGTGTGCCGTTACTGGCGACTCTCAGGGGGTGATTTCGGTATGCTCGAAGGAGATTGCGACCGGAACCCCGCCCAACCAGAACCTGTGCCTGCTGTGATGAGGCACTGGAGACGAATGTTAGCGGCAGTTTTCCGAAAAGTGCTGACTACCTGGATTCCCCATTGTGCCGGCAGCGCTGCGGCACAGCTGACAGGAACTGCCAGGGATTGTCTGTATACATCTGGGGTGCTGGCTGCGAATGCAGTGAGACAGGAGACCCGATAACCGATGGCCGCTGTTGAGATCAACTGGAATCCGGAGGAAAAGGACCTGCGGTGGTTCGCCGGACTGCAGATTCTGTTTTTTGGTGTGGTGAGTGTCCTGCTCTGGCGGAGAACGGAATCCGTCGCTCTGTGCGGGATTCTGGTCAGCCTGTCGCTGGTGGCCGGGGTGGCCGGCCTGATCCGTCCCGCATCGGTCCGGCTGTACTATCTGGGCTGGATGCTGGTCGTATTTCCCATTGGCTGGGTGACTTCCCACCTGATTCTGGGGGTGGTGTATTATTTCGTCCTCACGCCTGTCGGGCTGATTCTTCGGCTGTGCGGGCACGATCCGATGCTCCGGCGGGCCGATCCCTCCGCCACCAGTTACTGGCAGAAACGGCCGGAACGTACGGATTCCGACCGTTATTTCCGCCAGTTCTGAATTCCCGGCAGAAATCTTTTTTCTGCCGGGTCTCGGCGCGGTCCGGCAGTTTCCGCCGAATTGAGGATTGCCGGGACACCGCATAGCTCACAGTTGTTCGCGTGCGTCAGTCCGTGTACGGTGGACGAATGACGGCCTGCTGCCGGGCTCCGGTTGTCATTCAGGTGGCGGGTTCCCGGTCACCCGGCCCGGCGGAATGCAGCGCGGGTACAGCATTTTCCCATTGGGAATCCGTGCACCTGGATTCCACCCGTCAGAAGCTTCCTGTCTGGAAGAGGCCTGTCCGGAATACTCCCCCGTCCTGGAGAGTTCACATGCCGACCTTTCGAGAGATGACAGACTTTTTTGTCTCTGCCGGTGCGGACTCCGTCGAACATTCGGGCAAGACTTACCTGGCGCATGCCATCGGCGTCCATCGCGATCTTGGCCGGTGGGGTGGCGATGAAGACATGCAGCGGGCCGGGCTGTTTCACTCGATCTACGGGACGGAACTGTTCCAGCGGTTTGCACTTCCCCTGAATCGCCGGGCCGAACTGCAGGAACTGATTGGCCCGCGGGCCGAGTTCCTGGCTTATGTGAACTGCGTGATGGACCGGGCCAGCTTCGATGAGGCTGCTCAGCAGAGCGGCGGTCCGTATGTGGTTCGCAGCCGGGAAATCGATGGCTCGGTGGAGACATTCGAGCTGGGCGAAGACGTGTTTCGCGACCTGTGCACGCTGCACCTGTGCGACTGGCTGGAGCAGGTGGCCCGTTCGGAACACTGGGATTACCGTCGCGGTGCTTACCGCCAGCTGGCCGAACGACTGGGCGGAGTGGCTCTGGCCGAGTACGATCGGGTCTTCGGTATTCCCGCACGAAAGCCCTGAGCGGCCTGTCGTCTGCCGGCAGGCTGGTCCCCACTGTTCTGAATCGTGCCGGCAACTCAATTCCCTGTTCCCTTCAGCACCGGATTTTGCCTCGTGAATCTCCGTTCTTTCTGTCGTGTGCTTCGTCTGTCTCCCGCTGTTGCGTTAACAGCCAGCCTGCTGCTGGCAGCGGTGCCGGCCATTGCGGAGGATCAGCCTGCCGATCAGCCGCTGACTCCGGCGGAAGCAGCTTCGACGTTGAAGATGCCGGCCGGCTTCCGATCGACGCTGTTTGCCGGTGAGCCCGATGTCATTCAGCCGATTGCCTTCACGCTCGATGATCGCGGGCGGCTGTGGGTGGTGGAGTCGCTGACGTACCCCGACTGGATCACCGATCCCGCTCAGACCGGGCACGACCGGATTCTGATCTTCGAAGATGAAAATAACGACGGGCGGTTCGACCGCCGCACCGTGTTTTACGACCAGGGCACCAACCTCAGCGGAATTGCCGTGGGCTTCGGGGGCGTGTGGCTGACAGCTGTCCCCAACCTGCTGTTTATTCCCGATCAGAATGCGGATGACCGGCCCGATGGCCCGCCGGAAGTCCTGCTGGACGGGTGGGATCTCAAGGCCCGGCACAATGTGGTGAACGGGCTGACCTGGGGACCGGATGGCTGGCTGTATGGCTGCAACGGCATTCTGTCGAATTCCGCTGTGGGAAAGCCCGGCACTCCCGATGAGCAGCGGATGCGGATGAACTGCGGCGTCTGGAGGTATCACCCGGTGCGGCATGAGGTCGAGTGGGTTGCTTCGGGTTCCACCAACCCGTGGGGCCTCGACTTCGACGAACGCGGGCAGATTCTGATTACCAACTGCGTGATCCATCATCTGTTTCACATGATTCCCGGTGGTCATGTTCGCCGGATGTTCGGCCAGGACCTCACGTCCTCGACCTTCGGGCTGATTGAAAGCATTGCCGATTACCTGCACTGGGGCGGTGGCCGCTGGCAGGATTCCCGGGGCGGTCAGGGCATTCACCACGAAGCCGGTGGCGGGCATGCGCATGCGGGAGCCATGATTTACCTGGGCGACAACTGGCCGAAAAAGTATTATGGCTCGCTGTTTACCTGCAATATTCATGGCCGGCGGGTTAACTGCGATCAGTTCGAGCAGGCAGGTTCGGGACTGAAAGCCATTCGCGCCGACGACGTCCTGTTCTCGGCCGATCCGTGGTTTCGCGGGCTGGAACTGAAATACGGCCCCGATGGCGGCGTGTACATGACCGACTGGTCGGACACGGGCGAATGCCACGATTACGTCAATACCCAGAAGGGCACCGGCCGCATCTTCAAGGTGACTTACGGCCAGCCGAAGCCGGTGAAAGTCAATCTGCAGCAGCAGACCGACGCGGAACTGGTGCAGCTGCAGCACCATGCCAACCTGTGGTATGCCCGGCATGCCCGCCGCATTCTGCAGGAGCGGGCTGCTGCCGGTACGCTGGAACGGGCGACGACTCAACTGCTGCGGCAGCAGCTGGCAGCGGCCGGGACAGAACCTGCCGTCCTGCGGGCGATGTGGACTCTCTACTGCACGAACGGGCTGACCGACGAAGATCTCGAGCAGCTGCTGTCTCACAAATTCCCGTACGTGCGTGGCTGGTCGATTCAGCTGCTGCTGGATGACCGGCAGATCACCACGGACCAGCTGAGCCAGCTGGTGGAACTGGCCGGGAAGAATCCGTCTCCGGTGGTGCGGCTGTACCTGGCTTCGGCCCTGCAGCGGCTCGATCACGATGCCCGCTGGCAGCTGGCTGCCCCCCTGCTGGCGCATGCGGAAGATGCGGAAGACCACAACCTGCCGCTGATGCTGTGGTACGGCATCGAACCGCTGATTGCCGCCGAACCTGGCCGGGCTGTCGCCCTGCTGCCTCAGGTGCAGATACCGCTGGTGCGGCAGTACATTGCCCGGCGGCTGGTGCAGCTGGAAAAGTAAGCCCCCTGCCGCTGTCCTGTTTGTGTGAGCTTCCGTGCCGACTGTTCCTCCTCCGCCGGAGTTGTGCTGCGATGTCTGTTCGTGTTTGTGCTGTTGCCGTCCTGTCCGTCGCTGTGACGGTTCTGGTTTTCTCGCCGGTGGTTTCATTGCCTTCTGCGGGCTCTTCCGCCGCGGCTGCTGAACGGGCTGAGACTGCCCCGGCGGCCTCTCCGCTGGACGGTCTGGTTGACCTGCTGCGGAACTCGGAAGATCCGGCAGTTCGCCGGGATATCCTGCTGGGCATGCAGGCTGCTCTGGAGGGACGCCGTTCCCTCAGAATGCCGGACCAGTGGCCGAAAGTGGCCGCTCACCTGCAGGAAGGGGCCGACATCGAACTGCGGGAGCTGGTCGACTCGCTGTCGGTCACCTTCGGCAATCCCGCCGCGCTCAAACGGTTTGAGCAGGTCACCCGTGACCGTCAGGCCGAACCAGCCGCCCGTCAGCGGGCACTGGCTGCCCTGCTGCAGCGGCGGGAACAGTCGACCTTCAGTCTGCTGCTGGAACTGCTGGACGATGAGGCCGTGCAGGCGGCAGTTATCCGCGGGCTGGCGGCGTATGAGCAGGCCACAATTCCGACGGAGCTGCTGAAACGGTATCCGCAGCTGCCGCCCGCGGTGCGGCAGGACGTCATCGGCACGTTGTCATCCCGCC
>JAGQPV010000404.1 GCA_020426545.1 Planctomycetaceae bacterium | reverse complement strand
GTTCTGGGCCGGTGCCACATCGAAGACTTCCGTCCGGCGGCCGCTGGCCAGGTGCGCCAGCCAGTAAATGGCCCGCTGGCGGATTTCGCCCCGCTCGCGTTCGGTCAGCATGGGCGACTTCATCCCGTCGAGAAACGGCTGCAACTGGCCCCGCAGGGCATCTACAGTCGCCGAATCGATGACGAAGGTGACCATCGGATACCGACGGGTCAGCGGTTCGATATCAGCCTGCAGCGAAGCTTCGCCATACACGGCAATGGGAATGCCGGCCGTGCGGGCATCGGCCCGCAGGTTGGCAATGGTCTGGGTCAGTTCCCAGCGAATCGTATTGGCATGCAGCAGAATCAGCTGCACATCGCCCCGTTCGGCCGCCAGTTCAAAGCCATCCCGACCAGTGCGGGCAATCTGCGGGTCGTAACCCATTTCGGCCATGAATCCGGAAGCACGACTGGCCCGCTGCACATTGGCATCGACCACCAGGCTCTGCGGGGCTCCGCCACCATTGACCGCCTGAGTCAGAATATCGATCGTACGGCGGGAGCCACGGAAAGACCGGACCGGGTCCAGCTGCAGAATGGATTCCGCGGCGGCAAACTGCACCCGCATATCCGGGTAGTTCAGGGCGGCCAGCAGCGGAGCGCCGGCGGGAGTGGAGTGATTCAGCTGATGGCGGGTGGCCACCTGACCGAGTACACGAATGGCAGCCGTCGCCACCAGCGGATTCTGGTTGCTCAACGCCTGATCCAGCGCCGTGCCGATGACTTCGGCTCCCGTGGTGAGGGCCAGGTCGTGGGCGGTTCCCGGTCCGGCCGGCAGCGGCTGATCCCAGCCCGCCTGGCTGGCTTCAATCGCCAGTGCCATTCCCAGATACAGGGCCTGCGCTTCCTTTTTCTCGGGAGAAAATGCCAGCGTCTGCCGGGCGAACCTGGCGCCGGTATACAGCGAGGCTTCCCGTTCGGGCAGGCGAATCTTGACGATCGATTCCGCCTCGGGCGACCAGGTCCACATTTCAACCTGGCCGGCCTTTTCCGCTCCGGGTTCCGGTTTACCGGCCGCCGCTCCCGGGCGGGTCCAGTCGAACTGATTGCGGTAATGGATCATGGCCATCCGGTGCAGTTCGCCCGCCACGCTGGATTCCGCCGTGCGGGTGATTTCCGACGCGGGCACCTGCAGAATTCGGCCCAGCGCGGTCCGCGCCGCCATCTGCACTCCGGCTGGCTGATCGGGCCCGAAAGCCGGGTGCCACAGGAAGACAGCCACTTCGCGGCCGCCCGTCCAGCCGAGAGCTTCAATCACTGCTGTTTTCAGGTTTTCATCGGGAGTGTGCAGCCCGCCCAGCAGAGGCGAAACCACCTGCGGCCCCAGTCGGGTGAGGGCATAAATCAGCAGATCCCGCTGTTTGCCGTCGGCAGTCTGCTGAATTTCCCGCAGGATCTGCGGGACCACTCCCGGGCCACCGGCCTGCAGGGCGACCAGTGCCACGTCCCGCTTCTGGGCATTCGCACTCAGGTCGTCGAGCAGAGAACGAATTCGTTTCGGGTCGGTGCCCCGCTGGCGGAACGCCTGATTGATCCGGTCGAGCAGCTGAGTGGACAGTGGCCGCAGCTCCTGGACATTGGCCAGCTTGAGGAAGATTGCCGGCCCGTGCTTGTCCCGCAGCAGCAGCAGTTGCCCGTCATCGGGATTCAGCTCCATCATGCCCTGCAGATACCGGCGTGTGAGTCCCGGCCGCGCAAGCTTGAGCATCAGCACGGCAGCATCAAAATGCTGCTCGACCGTCTGCGGTTCGCGCAGCAGGGGCGATTCTTCTTCCCGCGACTGCGTACCGGCACTGTTTTCGTCTGCGGGAGACGGCTGCTGTCCCTGGACATGCGTCCGCATTCCGAAACAGACCCCAAGTGCCAGTGTCAGCACGAGCAGGTTTATGCACGCTCGAGGCATTCACACGACTCCGTGAGACAACACCGTTTCGCCTCCTGGCCAGGCCGGGCGGTTCAGCAGTCTCTGTATGCGGCAGGGTAACTGCTGCACAGTGAGTTCCGCTCGCCACGTCTCCGGGCGAATCACTTTGCAGGCAGGCACCGCTGCGCGTCTCTGGTAATCGGCAGGATAAGGAACAGGGCGGGCAGCCGGCCGAACGGAGACCGGGAACCCAGCCAGGTTCATGCTACAGGTTCCGGATCCTGGTGAGGACGGTCTGCAGCCCGGTGAGAGTCCAGAGGGCCGCAACGGTTCACCAGATTTCCTACCTGCATCCTAGAAACCGTTCGCAGTGAATGACAACGACTTTCTGTCCGAACAGGACAGTTTCCGGCACTGATGGCCGTTCGGGTCACCGGACAGGAACAACCTGCAGATACGCCGAAGCGGACAGGCCTTCTGTCGCAGTCGGTGGTATCGATCGTGAGGGAAGTTGCCCTTGAATCGATCGGTCGGCAATTAACGATCCACCGGCCTTCCGGTCCGGGCATCCGCTGCAGGACGGACATTGCCTGCAACGGGTTCCGTCGCTCCAATCGTCACAGTCCACAGGGTCGGCCCGGCCCGCCCTGCGGTTCCCGTCGGGAGAACCGCCGGAGAACGGCCGGAAAGCGGGAGTCGCCCGGCAGGGGCAGATCACCGGACGGGGGGCTTCATGCGGAAGGGCGACCCGGAAAGTGTCGACAGCGGGTTTCGGAGCGGGAACCTGTGAACAGAACCGGGAACCGGCTCTGCGGGAGGAAACCAGGAGGCTGGGACGGTAGAATCTTCCGGCGTACGTCTGCCCGTCCGCCGTCCGCACAGTCGCGGGGCAGGTGCAGCAGACAGCAGACCCGGAGCGGGTTCCGGCGTGGTGAGCAGTCCGGAGCGACGCGTTCCGGGGAGACAGCTGCCCGGCGCTCGTCCTGCCCGCGGCGGGGTTGTGAACCGCCAGCCGGGTGATATGGCTTGTTCAGGCACCAGCCCGGTCCGTTTTTTTCAGCGATGCTGGTTTCCCCCGAAACCAGTGCCACGAGGAACATGCAGCAGCAATGAGTACCCGTTCTCTGCCGTTCGACGAAGCCCGCATCCGCGAGATCACTCGCGAATATCCCACTCCGTTCCATCTGTACGATGAAGCCGGCATGCGGGCCAACGCCCGCCGTCTGAATGCGGCTTTCGCGTGGAACGAGGGTTTTCGGGAATATTATGCGGTCAAAGCCGCACCGAATCCGCATCTCATCCGGCTGCTGCACGAGGAAGGCTTCGGCTGCGACTGCTCCAGCATGGCGGAACTCGTGCTGTGCGAGCGACTGGGCATCGTGGGGGAACAGATCATGTTCACCTCCAACAACACGAAGGGCAGCGAGTACCGCAAGGCCCGCGAACTGGGTGCGATCATCAATCTGGATGACATCACCCACCTGCCCTTCCTGGCGGAAACCGCCGGTCTGCCGGACCTGCTGTGCTTTCGTTACAACCCGGGGCCGCTGCGGGCGGGCAATGCCATCATCGGCAACCCGGAAGAAGCCAAGTACGGGCTGACCCGCGAGCAGCTGTTTGAAGCCTACCAGCAGGCGCAGCAGCAGGGAGTTTCCCGCTTCGGGCTGCACACCATGGTGGCTTCCAACGAGCTGAACCCGGATTTCTTCGTCGAGACAGCACAGATGCTGTTCCAGCTGGCGATTGATCTGCAGAACAGCACCGGCATCCGGCTGGAGTTCGTCAATCTCGGCGGGGGAATCGGTATCCCCTACCGTCCGGAGCAGGAACCTGTCGACCTGGAGCGGGTGGCCGAAGGTGTGCGGCAGCGGTACGCCGACATGATCGTGCCGGCCGGTCTCGAACCCCTGCGGGTGCTGATGGAAAACGGGCGGTGCATCACCGGCCCTTATGGTTACCTCATTACGGAAGCCATCCACCACAAGCAGATTTACCGCAATTACGTCGGCGTCGATGCCTGCATGTCCAACCTGATGCGGCCCGGCATGTACGGTGCCTACCACCACATTACCGTGCTGGGCAAGGAACAGGCGGAAGCCACTTCAACTGTCGATGTGGTGGGTTCGCTGTGCGAGAACAACGACAAATTCGCCATTCAGCGGACGCTGCCGGAAATTGAGACGGGCGACCTGCTGGTGATTCACGATGCCGGAGCGCACGGGCACAGCATGGGGTTTCAGTACAACGGCAAGCTGCGTTCGGCCGAACTGCTGCTGAAGGAAGATGGTTCAGTCCAGCAGATTCGCCGGGCGGAGACTCTGGACGATTACTTCGCGACACTGGAGTTTCCCGCGCCGGTGGCTGAACCCGCGGAAAAGTAATCGGAAGGTCGCTGCACTCTGGAAACACCGCGGTGGCGGGAATTGACCATGACGGCTGCTGGTTCTGTCTCTGCCGGTTCCCCTGCATCCACCGGGAAGGAACCGTCACCCCCCGCCCCGCCGCACAGGCAGCGGCGGAACATCATCTGGTACACCTGCCAGCTGCTGCTGCAGGTGGTGTTCACCTTCTGGTTGCGGTACCGCTGCCGGGGAATCGAAAACCTGCCGGCTGACGGCCCGGCCCTGCTGCTGATCAACCACCAGAGTTTTCTGGATCCGCTGCTGGTCGGTCTGCCGCTGGACCGGCCGGTGAGCTTTCTGGCGCGCGATTCGCTTTTTCGGATCCCCGTGGTCGGTACGATTCTGCGGCTGACGTATGTCGTGCCCATCGATCGGTCGGCCGCCAGTACCCGCAGCATTCGCACCTTGACCAGCCGGCTCGACGCCGGCTGGATGACGGGAATTTTCCCCGAAGGAACCCGCAGCGAGGATGGTCAGGTGGGGCCGCTCAAACCCGGTTTTGTGGCGATCGTCCGCAGAACCGGTGCTCCGCTGATCCCCGTGGGAATCGCTGGTGCCAACCGGGCGATGCCGCGGTCCTCACGGGGAATTCGCCGGGAAACGGTGCGGGTGGTTATCGGGGAGGCATTGCCGGACGAACTGAAGACGGAATACTGCCGCAAAGGCCGCGAACGGGAATTCGCCGAGTTGGTCCGCCAGCGGATCGTTGCCTGCCAGCTGGAAGCGGAACAGTGGTGCCAGGACGGCAATCCGGCTGTTTCGTAGCCCGCGTGGTGCAGGTTCTCCAGTTGGATCGGGGCTGGGTGGACCGTCTGCCCATGGCCAATCAGGCGGCCCGGTCGCGACCGGCAGGTGGCCTGCCCGCAGCCGGACGGGAGCCGGTGGTGCCTGTTCCGGGGCGATAGCTGCCCGGTGGCGCGGGAGCAGGGCGTCCGCCAGCGGGAGGAGCACCCGCGGGCCGTGTCTGCCGGGGCGGTCCACCGGTCTGTGGTCCACCGGTCTGCTGGCCTGGACGCTGGGGAGCGGGCGGACTGGCGGGACGTCTGTACTGCCCGGCCGACTGGGGAGCGGGGTGCGGTGGTGCGGGCTGCTGTGGCCGCTGGTGCGGCTGCGGAACGGTCGATGGCCCGCCGGGCAGACTGCTGCGACCGGGGGGAACGGCGGCCGGGGGACGCTGGCCGGAGGGCGCAACCGGTGGCCGGCCACTTTGAGCCGCCGCTGCGGCTTCAGCTTCCTGCGCAGCGGCCCGGCTGTCGGTGAATGCCTGCTTGCCGGAAATGATCGAGGCTGCGTCGAACCGTTTGCCGAAGTACAGATCCTGGGCAGTGGGATCGGCCAGAACCGTGCTGGCGTCGCCGCTGACGACCACCTTGCCGGCGCAGATGATGTAACTGCGGTCGGTGATGGTCAGCGTTTCCCGTTCGCGATGGTCCGTCAGCAGGATGGAGATCCCGCTGTCCCTCAGGCCCCGGATGATGTCCTGGATATC